>JAQBZA010000042.1 GCA_027622795.1 Planctomycetota bacterium
CCTTCGCGCTTTCGTTCCTCGGAGTGTGGGAATTGCCGATTCCGGGTTTCATCGGTGAAAAGGCGGGGCACGTTCAGTCGCAGGAGGGGCCGGCTGGCTCGTTCCTCAAAGGTGTACTGAGTACGGTGCTCGCGACGCCCTGCAGTGGGCCGTTTCTCGGTCCGGTGTTTGGCTTCACACTCACACAGCCGACGAGCGTGACCTACGCCGTATTTGGGGCGATTGCGACCGGCATGGCCCTTCCCTACATCCTCGTTGGGCTCTTTCCCTCGCTCGTGCGATTTTTGCCTAAGCCTGGGGCGTGGATGGGCACATTCAAGGAGATTCTCGGCTTCGTGATGCTTGGGACGGTGGCGTACCTCTTCACCTTCCTGAGCAGCGACTACTTCGTGCCGACATTTACGATGTTGATCGGTATCTGGGCTGCCTGCTGGTGGGTGGGTAAGGCGCAGGAGACCAATGGCGGCACGATTGGCTTCGGGCGGTGGGTGCAGGCGGCGACACTGGCCACGGTCATCGGCTCGCTCGCTTTCTTCTTTCTCGGGCCGGTCAAGTCGGTGATCGAGTGGGAGCCCTTCTCGCGACAGCGGCTTGCGGAGCTGAGGCGTGATGGCGCGACTGTGCTGATTGATTTCTCGGCCGACTGGTGCCCGACATGCAAGTTTAATCTCGCCACGGCGATCGAGACGCGGAAGGTGAAGTCAGCGATTGATGAGAACCGCGTTGTGCCAATGTTGGCCGACTGGACCGATGGTTCTCCGGAGATCAAGGACATGCTGGCCACGCTGCAGAGCAAATCGATTCCTGTGTTGGCCGTCTTTCCGGCTCCCCTGCCGGGTGGCCAGCCTCCCGATCCGATTGTGCTTCGCGATCTGATCACGGAATCACAGGTTCTCACCGCGATTCGCGATGCCGGGCCATCAAGGCCTGGTTTGTCACGAGCTGCAACTCGGGTGTCGCAAACACTCGACCGCTGAGAAAGCCTGCTCCCATGTCGGCTGGGTGCCGGGTGTGGCTTGCCTCATGAATCGCGGCCGTTATCGGGGCCGCCGATTGAGTGTGTACCAGCCCGTGTCGTGACGAAGCGGTTGGCCATCCTCGTCACGAATTCCAACGGCCTTGATCTCATGGATCACGCCCTCACGCAGGTTGTCCATTGTTAGTCGCACCCGTCTTCCGTCTTCCGTCGGTGCGGCCTTCGTAATGGGACAGGGCTCCTCGTCCACAACGGGGCTCCCGTAGCCAGACTGATAGATGTAGGTGAAGCCGCGGGAGGCATACCGGGCGGGGTCGCCAGCCAGGTCACGAGCGACTGGCTTCTTAAACTCGATCTCAAAGCCATCCGGGAGGGCGCGGATCGACCGCATTTCGAACGGCGTCACCCCCGTCCAGGTCACGCGTTCTAACGCGAAGTCACCCGCGCCCCGTGAACCCCAGCCACGGTTGGTGCCCCCGACAAAAAGCCTGCCCTCAGGCGAGAAGAGTTCGACCAACGAGCCGCTACGGAGCCCCGCGAGCATCGGGAAGCAGGCTCCTTGACGTACGCCGTCGACTGTCTCGATCGCGCACCGCATCACCGTGCTGTGTGACTGATCGGTGACCAGCACCTGGCCGGCGAACGGACCAAACCGTCCTCGTGTTGAATCACAAATCACGCCAGCTGCGCTCTGTCCCATGAGGCTGAATGGAAACAGGATTGTCGGTGGCCGGAGTTGGGGGATTCGTTTGGCTTCAATCGCAATCCGTGATCCACTCTGCGGCTCCTCGGGCTTCGGCCCCATTTCCGGAGCGTCGCCATACCAGATGTTGCCCGATGGATTCCCCATGAAGTCGCCGGGCACGAGATGTTTGAGCGAGCAGGTGCCGTTCCACAGCCCCTGATTGTCGGTGTAATACACGGCCCCGTCGCAATCAAAGCCGATTCCACCAGGCGAGCGAATGCCGCTGCATGTTGGCACGGTTGCGCCCTCCGCATTGACACGAAGGCACCAACCGCGAAACAGGCTGTTGCTCGACGCAGATCCGGTCAGGCACAGCACGACCCAGATGTTTCCTTCGTGGTCAAACTTTGAGCCAAACGCATACTCATGGTAGTCGCCATTAATGCCCCAGCCATCGCTGACCGTTTCAAAAACGTCGGCCACGCCATCCCCGGTATTGTCCCGGAGCCGAGACAATTCACAGCGTTGGGTCACATAGAGCCAGCCATCCTTCCAGGCGAGGCCAAGTACCTCGTGGAGTCCTTCAGCGAACCGCTGCCAACGCACGTGCTCGAGGTTTCCTTCGCTACCGGTCGCCATCCAGATTTCACCGCGTCGTGTCGCGACGGCGAGTCGGGCGTCTTCTCCGGCGGCAGCGGCAGGAATCCACTCTAGCGATCCGACCTCCAGCACCACCCCCTCGGGAGTTGGCACTGGCTCCACATGCCAGATCTCCGATTGAGCGACTGGCCGCAAGGCTGCGGCGGACGGTTCCGCATACACAAGCCCGACGACACCGAACACCTGAATGACAAACAGCAGCACAGAGGAACAGACCGACGCTCGCGCCGGACACCGCACCGAGCCTTGGACTACCATGTCAGTTCCTCCACCATCACCGCTTTCCCCTGATGCCAGACGAGCGGAACACGGAGTTCGAACGAGCCGGCGGCATCACACTGGATCACTTCACCACCGGCCGCCCGGACCCGCCAGGTCTTGTCGATGAGGTACCAGCCCTCGGCCTCTCCCTCGATTGATTTGCCAACGGCGATCCGACAGGCTGCAGCCGACATGGCCGGCCCACTGACGGTGATTGTGCGACGAAGCCCCGGTAGTGTCGGCGGTCTGCCAGAAATGCCTGCAAACATGGCGGGCATGACGTGGTCTTGAACGTCTCGGTCGCCCCATCGCCAGCCAAACGTCGGCGTCCCAGACGCGTCGAGTCGATAACCCTTGAAGCGATACCCTGCCACCGGTCCACGAGCCTCACGAAGCGAACCGGTCGGCCAGGCCGCAGAACGCAGGGCGGCAAAACTCGAAAACTCTGCCAGGGGCGTGCCTGCATCGGGGGTGAACACCCCGTCACCCAACGGTGATTCGAAGCCAACTCCGCGGCCGGTCCAGTGACGGCTGGCGTCCATGAAATTGCCCCGCCATGCCAGCGCGAGCCTCAGTTGGTCGGCGTCCCACGCGAAGTGCACCTTCTGTGGATGCCCGACACCGATCGCCCGCGGCCCCGCCCCCTCGATGAAATTACGATAGATGATCGGTCGTTCCGACGGGATCAACTCGATCGGGTTTTGCGTGACCCCGAGCGGGCGTTTCGGCTGCGGCCCGGAAAGATACTGCCAGACCGCTTCGATTTGGCCGGCTGCCGTGCCATCGACGAGATCTGGGTAGAAGGTCTTGCCTTCGGGCCAGGCGGCCGGCATTCGTGTTCCTGGCCGAAAACGCTGGGGATCGGCAACATAGGCCACAAACCATTCATGACGGAGTCGGTGGGGCATTCGTGTCATGTCGATGAGCCCCAGACTCTGCCCCTTCTCGCCAAAGGCATGACACTTGATACACCCAAGCATTTTCGCACCGACAAGACTTCTTCCCTGCTCGTGAATCGTGGTCGGTGCGTGATCGGAAAGCTCGGGAATCATGACGGTCGTGTGCGGGTCTTCGGAAAGCAACGTGGCCAGTGGTCTGGCGATGTCGGGGTGGAATCGAGGCATGAGGGTGTTCATCGTCATCCGTCGGTCAACACCCCCCTTCGTGAGCACGTCACCCAGAAACTCAGGTGTGAGTTTGTCACCAACACCGGTGAGCGTCGGCGGGAGCCGGCCCTCGTCACCGAGTTCCTGAAGGTGCGATGTGAAGAAGGCGTCGCGGGTGGCGTCCTTCAACACTGGCTCACCATCATCGTCGACGCTGGAGATGGTGGGAAGCACTCCGCCGCGGCCGTCGCGGTCGTGGCAGGCATAGCAGTTGAGGGAGGTCAGCAGCCGCTCAATGGTCAGTTTGTGGGTTGGGAGCCCTCGCGCCTCAGGCGTTTTCAACCACGTGATGGCGGCGATGATGGTTTGCCGCTGGCCGTCATCCAACCGGTACCAGGCAGCCGCTCGCTGTGCTGCCTCCGCCAAACAGCCTGCGTCAAGCCGGGAAAGTTCAGGGAGTGGCTGTGCCTCGCGCCGTGACGCGACCGGGGTGCCCGGCGTGTCGGCCATCCGGTGGCAGTTCGAGCAGCCGTGTGTCACGAAGGCGACACGGCCTTTGTCCACGAGCGTCGTGTCGATGGCGAACCCGGCAACAGCCGGCGATTCCGGCCTTGCGGCCGCCCCATCTGCTGTCGGTGTCACAAGGCCGACCACTGATCCCCTCAGCCCACTGGGTGTCACCACGTCGAGCCGGAGCACTTCACCGCCCGCCTCCTCAAAGTAGTCGACTGCGATGGCGTGCGGTCCCGCAGCTAACTCGACGGTGGTGGAGCGTTCGATCTCGGGATGTACGCCATCGTTGTCGATGATCATTTTGCCGTCGATCATCAGCCGACTCCCGTCGTCGCTTTCCAGGTGGAAGGTGTATGGCCCTGCTGATCGCGCATGAAAGAAACCATCAAGCCGGATGACGACCGCGTCCCGCCGCCCGGCAAATCCGAAGACGTCGAGGCCTTTCACCGGCCCTACTCGTGCCGGTGGGCCGAGCGTGTCAATGACGGGAAGTTTTTTGACGACGGCGTTCCAGGCACGCCCCTTGAAGGCGACCACGTCGCGGTAGTCGTCGCCGTCGCCAGATGCCAGTGATCCGAGAAGACTGGCGACGACATGCCGACGATCCTGATCCGAAAGCGGCACCGCTGGCATTCGGCTGCCGGGGCGCGTTGCCAGTGGATCGGTCAGAAAAGCATCGAGGGCTTTGGGCGTCCACTTGTCGGCGATACCCACGAGGGGAACCTGATCTGGAAGACGGGGCTCGGGCCTCGATCTCGACCCATGACAGGCGGCGCAGCCCGTTCGTTCGTAGAGAATTTCCCCTTCCTGGGGTTTTGCCTGCCGGCCATCGGGAAGCGGCCCCCGGTCGAGCGGCCCCGATGCGGCGAGATAGTGTGCGAGTGCCGTGGCTGTGTCCAGTCGTTCACCATCGGGCAGAGCCGTCAGCAGGCTGGGCATCGTCGTGGCCGGGGAGAGTGCATGGGGATCGGCGAGATAATTCACGAGCCAGTCGGGCTTGAGCCGCTGTCCTACCGTGGTGAGGTCGGGAGCTGGCTTTGAGCGTAGATGCACCGCCGCTGATTCGGCTGCATGACAGTTCGTGCAGCCGAGTTCACCGACCAGCAGCAGCCCCGCCTCAATCTGTGCCGTGGCGTCGGTCCCGAGACGACCGAACCGCTCGTACCCCGGCACCACCGGTGCAGCATCGGCCGCGCTCACCGCGTCGAGGACGAGGATGCCGAGTACGGCCATCGTCATCATGCGGTTCATGGCACGCACCCCGGGATTCAGAACCGACCACCGATCGAAGCGCCGTCGGAGCGGTGTCCCAACCGGTCGTACACGAACAACTCGATCTCGAAGTTTATGACGTGAACCGAGCCGTCACAAAATACGGTGAGAAATCCAGACGGATGGGCTGAGCCGTAGACGAGTTGGTGGGGCACCTCTTCCCAGTCGCGATGGGGGCGGCCCCACACTCCATTCGTGGAACGGAAGATGTCATTGTCATAGCCGACATACATGCATTCGTTGTCGGCCGCATCGGTGCCGGTGGCGTACCGCGACCGGGGCAGGTACTTCTCTCCGACCGCAATCGTCTGGGTCGTACCGTCGGTCACTTCGTGGATGCTGACCGTGCTGCAGCGGTAGGTGATTCCCGTTTCTTCAGTGGGCGCACCGGGAGGCGCGGGTGCACTTGCAGGAGGGCCACCGGTGATTTCACAACGGCCATAATTCCCGCAGTTTCCTGAGTAGTCCGACTTCGCAACCCGGGATTGAAAGTCAGCGTTGGCGATCCCGATCGTCGTCGGGTAGGCGATTGCCGACCGCCGGGATGGGCAATTGAACGTGCCAACCGGGGTAGCATTGCGCGTGCCGTGAGACGCCATTTTTGTGGTGCCGGTTTCACCAGCCCCGAGCGACCAGAGCGGTTCCTCCTCGCAGTAGGGAAGGACGCTGTAGACCCATCCCCCGGGCTGCGACGGTCCGAAGCCGCGATCAGGATCCCCTACCCAACTCCACCCCCAGCCTCCGGAGGGAAAATAGGTATGGATATCGTGGTGTTGTTGAAAGGCCAGACCGATCTGCCGCAGTTGGTTCCCGCACGACATGCGGCGTGCCGACTCGCGGGCCGCCTGCACCGCTGGCAGGAGAAGCCCGATGAGGACGCCGATGATCGCGATCACCACGAGCAGTTCGACCAGCGTGAATCCGGGGGCGACCATCCCGGGGCGTCGTGCCAGAGCGTGACGTGCCGGCTCACGGTGCGTGTTTTCCACTGGCATTGTTCCCTCACTCGTTTTTCCGGCCCGGTTTCTTTCTGGCCTTTGGACGCTCCAACGCGAGCACGACACCACGTTCGACATCCTCACGATCTGGAGCGATCTCCTGACCCAACTCCGACGCAGAATTGTAGTTTGCAGGAATCGTCTCCTCGCCAGCCCCATTTTTGCTGGAGATCTCGACTCGATAGACGCCGCAAAAGACACCGGAGAAGCCCCGGGCTGTTACGCTCGGGGCGGACAGCACAGCCTGGCCGCCGGTTGACGTCGTGGCAGATGCAACTTCATAGGCGTCGCCCATGAAAGGCTCGGGAATAAGTTGCACGTCCGCACCCACGAGCGGTTGTCCATCAAGGGTAATGCTGCAGGGAAATGTCGTGACCAGCAGTTCACCCGCCCTATACGTGCCGAACCGGGTCGCAAGTTCGGCCTGGGTGAGCCGGCCGTCGCCGTCGGTATCGGCCTTGGGTAGGACAGCCCGCAAGGAGGCGGCGTTTACCAGTTCGGCGGTGTCGATCGCACCGTCACGGTTGGTGTCGTAGAGGTCCATGGCCTGTGCGGCTGCGGTCTTGGGATTGAAGCCCGGTTCCACGATCGACGTTCCGCTACATCCCGTTAGCAGGTGGGGGATGACTCCCAGAGCGAGCAGAGCACCTGACGCGCGGAGTCGATTGGTCATTCCCATCACAATATCCCAGGCGTACCCCGCCATAATGCCCGCGTTGCCCAGGCCGCCAATAAGATTCTGATGAAGGCGGTGGTTGGGGTCAAGATGATCGTGTTCGCGGTGATCCATTCAGGAGAGGATTGGGGAGATGACCTCACCGGCCACGTCGGTGAGCCGAAAATCACGTCCGGCGAATGGATACGTCAGCCGCGTGTGGTCGATACCGAGCAGATGCAAGACCGTGGCATGAAGGTCGTGCATGTGGGTGCGGCCCTCGACCGCCACATGGCCAAATTCGTCGGTTGCGCCATGTGAAAAGCCACCCTTGACGCCGCCCCCGGCCAGCCACACGGTGAACCCGTCAGGATCATGGTCACGGCCGGTACCGTTGGATTGCGCGAAAGGGTTTCTCCCAAACTCGCCTCCCCACCAGACGAGTGTATCCTCCAGCAGGCCTCGGGCAGCCAGATCGGTAAGAAGCCCCGCTATTGGTCGATCGACCGCCTCAGCATGATCGGCATGCTTTGGCATGTTCGAGTGCTGATCCCAGGCAGGATTGTTTGAGTTGTCAGTGTAGTTGACTTGAATGTACCGCACGCCTGCCTCCGCCAGCCGTCGGGCCATGAGACAGAGTCGACCATACTCATCGGTGGGTTTCTGGCCGATGCCGTACAGGTCGAGCGTGGTCGGCGTTTCACTCGCGAGATCGAGGACGTCGGGCGCGAAAGCCTGCATCCGCCAGGCGAGTTCGTAGGACTCCACAATTGCTTCCACCGCAGGGTCACCCACCCGCATCGCCGCCTGTTCACGGTTCAATGTCTGTACGAGGTCGAATTGGGCCTGCTCGGCGGTTGCATCCCGGGCCGTGTTACCGAGGAAGCGAATGCCAGCATCCTTCGCGGACAGGCCGGCCCGGCCGACGGCGGTTCCCTGATGAAGCGCAGGCAAAAATGCATGGCCGTAATTTCGTGGACCACCATTGCCGATCGAGGGAGCGAGCGACACGAAGGCAGGGAGGTTTTCGCTGCCACTGCCGAGCGCATAACTCACCCACGAGCCCATCGACGGACGGATTTGTGTCGTCGTACCGGTATGAAGAAAGAGCGTGGCCGGTCCATGAGCCACCCCCTCCGTATGCATCCCATGCAGGAAACAGAGCCGATCGACGTGCGTACCAATCGCCGGAAAGAGATCACTCGTCCACTTTCCACACTCACCCCGGGGCCGAAACGGCCAGAGTGACTTCATCACACGAGCGTTCGTGCCCTTGCCGCTGCGAGCGCGGGTGCGGGAGTCGGCAAACTCGCGTGACTCACCGTCAAGATCATCGAGCAACGGTTTGTGGTCGAAGCTGTCAACCTGGCTGACGCCGCCGGCCATGAACAAAAAGATGATCCGCTTGGCTTTCGGAAGCACGTGTGTCACAGGCACGGCCGGACCGGGAGCAGCGGGGGCCTCGCAGTCGAGCAACCCTGCCAGGGCAAGCGATCCAAACCCGCAGGCAGTCGAGTGGAGGAAGTCACGCCGGGTTCGTGGTGGCCAGAGCATGCGCGAGCCTCCTACTCGAGGGTGCGGAAATCGATGCAACCATACAGAGCCTGAAAGATCCGTTGCCAGCCCGCCAGGCGGTCGTCGCCGGCCGTGGCAAGTGATGCCAGCACTGCTTCTCGCTCGCCCGGTCGCGGCCGTCGCCCAAGGGCTGCCAAGAACGCCGCATCGAGGCGTGCCGCGTCATCGCGCCGATCATCAGCCAGGATGTGCGTTGCAGCGGCGTTGGCCTGCTCCATCACGAACGGGCTGTTGAGAAGGTAAAGCGCCTGAGGAGCCACCGTGCTGACCGTACGGCTGCCCGCTACGGCGTTCGGATCAGCGCCGTCGAATGTTTCGAACAGCTCGAGCCGTCGATTGCGAAACGCGGGTGTATAGATGCTCCGCCGGGTGTCGATGAACCGGTATCCATACTCGGTGGGTCGGTCACTACCAGCTCCGCCGAGAACATTTGGATCAGCGATGCTGGGACCACCCATGGTCGAGTCGAGCGTGCCGCTTACCTGCAGGATGGCATCGCGAAGCGACTCGGCATCGATTCGGCGCCTGTTCATTCGCGCCAGGAGTCGATTCTCAGGATCGACTGATAAATCGGTGTCGGAGTTGCCAACGGCGAGTCGGTAGGTCCGCGAGAGCACGAGCGAGCGAATGAGCGTTTTGGTACGCCAGCCATCAGCCATGAAACGGCTGGCCAAAAAGTCGAGCAGATGAGGGTGCGAGGGGAGCTCACCAGTGGAGCCGAAGTTGTCCACGGTGCGCACGATCCCGGTGCCGAAGAGCTTTGACCAGACACGGTTAATCCAGACCCGCGCCGTGAGCGGGTTGTCGGCGGAGGCGATCCAGCGGGCAAGTTCAAGCCGACCGCTCGAATCCGATGGCATCAGCGGCGGGGTACCATGGGTTGCCACACGAAGGACACCTCGCCGGACGACGGGTCCGCTGTTGTGCACGTTGCCACGGATCATGATCGGGAGGTCGATTGGCGACTCAGCATCTTCGACGGCCATCGCCCGGGGCACCCGCGGTGCCCGCTTGGCCACTGTCTTGAATTCCTTTTCGAGTCGCTCGACTGCGGCCCGTGCGGCAGCAGTGGCGTTTGCCTGCTCCGCCCGCGGAGTGTCTTCCTTGTCGGCAACCACAGCAGCACGGTCAACAGGCAGGAACTGAACCGCATCGACAACCACGTACCCGTCGGTACCGTCGTTGGAGACCATCACAAACCATTGATTGCTGGAGTCAAAACGATAGGTGCCGAGAGAGACAAAGCGGCTTTCGAGAGGAGGGGGCTTTCGCATGTCGACGATCAGGTCAGCCTCGCCGTCGAACGTCAGGAGCGATACCGGCACGTTTGAGGCGCGGTTGTCGTTCGCTGTGTATGCCAGCCGAACCTCATAGATGCCTGGTCCGGGAAACTCCGGCTGAAAGGTGAGCGTTTTTGTCCCCTTGCCGACGTTACCATCATGCAGGTAGCCCTCACCGATGTAGCGTTTGACGTGCTGTGAGATGATCCATTCCCCAACTCGCTTGGCACGCGAGTCATCGAGGGCAATCCCTGCCACGGCGGAGGCGGGAATGACAGCGGAACCGCCTGCAGCTGCGGGATCAACCTCCGCAAGGGCCTGCTGCGCCGCTGCCAGGCGGGATTGCGCGGCAGCGAGGTCAGTTGCATGGGCGGCTACGGCTGTTGTTGTCGCCGCGTCGAGAGGGAGTGGCCGCTCCTTCCAACGCGACACGTTTTCATGAATCAGCATGTCAGTGGAACGCAGAATTCCGGCCAGAGCGTAGTAGTCGCTGGTGGGTACCGGATCGAACTTGTGGTCGTGGCACCGAGCGCAGCCCAACGTCATGCCAAGCAGTCCTTTGCCCAGCGTGTCCAGTTGTTCATCCACAACGTCCATCTCGAGGAGTTTCTTGTCCTGCTCCTCGTAGTTGGTGGCACCGAGCACGAGGTAACCTGTCGCGATTAGGTTTGCCGCCTCTTCGGCTGGCGATTCGGCCGGCAGGAGATCGCCGGCGAGCTGCCTGACGATAAACTCGTCGACAGGCATGTCGTTGTTGCAGGCGTCGATGACCCAGTCGCGGTATCGCCAAGCTTCAGGAAAAACCATCGACCGTCCTCCACCACTCGACTCGGCAAACCGCGCGAGGTCGAGCCAGTGCCTTGCCCAGCGCTCACCAAACTGGGGAGAGGCCAAGAGCCGATCGACGACGTGTTCACGCGCCGTTGGCGAACTGTCTGCTCCAAATGCCTCGATCTCATCCGGTGTGGGAGGCAGCCCGATGAGGTCAAACGTCACCCGACGAAGCCATGTGGCACGGTCGGCATCGGGCCCGGGATCCAGACCGACGGCTTCCAGTCGCGCAAGAATGAAGCGATCGCTGTCGGTGGCGGGCCAGGCGGTGTTTCGAACGTGTGGGACGGACGGAGCGCTGATCGGCTGAAATGACCAGAAGGAACGTCCTGCCTCGACATCAACGCTCGCAACGGGGGCAGCGACGACTCCCGGATCGGGTCGAGGGTCGACCGCGCCCATCCGAATCCAGGTGACCACGTCATCTACCACTCGGTCGGGTAAGCGGCCAGCGGGAGGCATCTCGATTCCGTCATAGCGGAGTGCGGCAACCAGCAGACTTTCCTCGGGACGATTGAGGTCGATCGCGGGGCCGGAGTCGCCTCCTACGAGGAGGCTTCTGCGTGAGTCGAGCCGCAAACCGCCCTTGAGTGTAGCGGACGTAGCCGAATGGCATTCATGGCAATGCTCGACGAGCACCGGTCGAATGCGGGATTCGAAGAAGGCAACAGCCAACTCTTCGTCGGCGTCGACGCGCGCCATCGTGGCACACGTGACGACCGCGACAACCGTCGCTTGGACGCCTATGATGCCAAACGGCACGGCAAAACGACCCATGGCACCACAACCTTTTGCGTCGGCCAACGACCAGACGGGAAAGAATACGAGGACGGTGCCCGGACTGCAACCTGGCGTGAGACCGTGTTCCGCGGAGAGGCCGACTACTCGGTGATCCGCCAGGTCGCCTGGCGAAGCGTCGCCGGACCATGCGCTGGCTTCTCGTACCAGATCGTGATCAGCTGCCCATCGGGTTGTTCGACCGTTGATGGATATCCCAGGTCACCAGACACGCCATCGGCAGAAATAGTCATCGGGTCGCTCCATGTGCGACCGTGATCAGCGCTGAGTCGGGCTTGGTTTCCGAAGGGCTGCCGGCGGTAGCCATATGTCATGAGGATCCGGCCGCCACGAAGCGCCAGCAGATGACTCGGCAGCCCCCATACCCCAATGGCGTGTGGTGTGGTCCACGTGTGACCGCCGTCGTCCGACTCGGTCTGCAGCGTCTCACCGGCATTCTGTTTGTTGTGATTTCGAATCTGCACCAAAATTCGTCCATCCCTTGTTTCAACGGCGTGCAACTCATGGTAGCCATCTTTTACAGTGTCACCGGGTCGGCTGGGAATCTCAGCCAGCCATCGCCATGTGAGGCCGTCGTCATGTGACTCGCACACCCCAATGCGGCCTGCGGGCGTCCATAACTCCTTGCCGGCGTAGAGGAGTCGGCCGTCAGAAAGCTGAATCGGACCGTGCGGGCTGTTGACGAGCGTTGGTAGCCGAGCCGACCACGTCGTGCCGCCGTCGGTGCTTCTGAGGAGCCACTCTCCCCGTTCCGCCAGACGGCCTGATGCGTCGAGGCGATTGTGGACGGCCGACCAACGGACCCGTCGCGGATCATCGTCGGGAAACCTTGCCATCAACTGCTCGTAGGCAAGCGAGGTGAACGTCGTGACAAGCAGTGCACCCGTCGCCGTCTCGACAACAGCGGAATCACGGTCATCGATGGCACTGTCCAGAAGCACCCGTGGCCATGTCCAGGTCTGCCCGTTATCGGCAGAGGTCATCGCCAGCACCTGCCCAAACGGACAGACGTGTGCCTCGCGACCACCCGACCAGACGACCCACAGCGTGCCATCCCGCCGCCGAGCCACCGTTGGCCAGCCTGCGTAGGCGTGTGCTGGAGGTAGAATCGTCCTTGTCTCAAGAACGTCAGCCTGTGGCGCTGCCCGGGTGACCGGTGAGGTCACCACGAGCAGCAGGCTGAAAACGATCACTGTCATGCGCCGTCCCATGGGACAAGGATCGTCGATGCCGCCGCGATGGTCAACGGCCGTGAACTGCTCAGACGAAGTAGGGACGTGTCTTTACCGAAGCGAGACCCGCTCTTCATCAACGCGGGCCGGACGGACGGTGCCGATCGGCCAGCTTTCGTGGCCGCAGTCGGCGAGCTGGTGGCGGATACTGTCGGCATAGTGCGGGGCGACGATGAGCACCATGCCGATGCCCATGTTGAAGACGCGATCCATCTCGGCGGCGTCAATCGAGCCGAGCCGCTGCACCCAGTTGAAGACGCCCGGCACCGGCCAGCTTTCGCGGTCGATCACCACCTGCGCGGTTGGAGGCACGATCCGGGCGAGATTTTCGGCCAACCCTCCGCCCGTAATGTGGGCGATGCCGTGCACCACTTGCTTCACCCGGTAGTGCCGCAGCACCGTCTTTACCGGCCGGGCATAGAGCCGCGTGGGTGTAAGCAGGACGTCACCCACGGTGCGGTCGCCAAGCTCTGGCACGCGGTCGGCGCAGGTGAGGCCCCCCATCTCAAACACCGCCTTGCGAACGAGGCTGTAGCCATTGGAGTGGAGGCCGCTCGAGGCGATGCCGATCGCCACGTCGCCCGGCTGGATGTGCGAGCCGTCGACGAGCCGCCTCCGCTCGACCACGCCCACACAGAA
>JAQBZA010000043.1 GCA_027622795.1 Planctomycetota bacterium
GACAGCCTGCGGCTCGCGTATGGCTTCCAGAAGATATCGCTCGCAGAGAAGTCGCATCGCGGTGGTCTGCTGGGGATGGCTGCGGTGCTGACCGCCAGCGCCAATGGTGTCGAGACCTCACCAGTCACCCGTGGTGTCTGGGTGTCGGAGAGCATCCTTGGTATCAGCCCCCCGCCTCCTCCACCCACCGTGCCAGCGATTGACGCCAACGTGGCGGGTTCGGCGACCATCCGTGAGAAACTGGCGCGCCACAGCCAGGACACGAGTTGCAACACCTGCCACCGGAAAATCGATCCGCTCGGTTTTGGCCTGGAGCGTTTTGATCCGATCGGTCGGTATCGATCCCAGTATCCCAAGAACCAAGGAGGGGTGAAGATCGACGCGTCGGGATGCTTTCCCTCAGGCGAACGCTATGCTGATTTCGCTGAGTTCAAGCAGGCACTGGTCCATCGCTACCGGGAGCGATTTTTCCGCACGCTTGTCGAGCAGTTTCTAACCTACGCAACGGGCCGGCGGATGGAGCGGGCAGATCAATTTGAGATCGATGCGATCGTAGAGCGTATGCAGCAGCAAGGCGCTGGCCTGCGCTCGCTCGTGGTGGCAGCCCTGACAAGCGAGGTTTTTCGTCGCCCATGACTCGCTGCAACGATATCACCATGGATGCCCGAGAGTCTGCCGAATTGCCGTGACACCCATGGTCGACCCTGTTGAAGTCGAGGCAGTCGTGAAGCGGTATGGGACTGCTGTGGCACTTGCTGGCGTCACCCTGCGGGTTGGACGAGGAGAGATCTTTGGCCTGCTTGGGCAAAACGGCGCCGGCAAGACGACGCTCGTGAAAATTCTCCTCGGGATGGTGGCTCCCACAGCGGGTACCGCCCGGCTCCTCGGTATCCCTGTTGGTACACCCTCGGCTCGTCGTGCCGTCGGATACCTGCCCGAAGACCACCGTCTACCCGAGTACCATACAGCCGCATCGCTTCTCGACTGCTATGGAGGGCTGCAGGGACTGCCGCGGTCGTGGCGGCGGCAGCGGGCTGCGGAACTGATCGAAATGATCGGCTTGGGGCAGGCTCACCGTCTCAAGGTACGGAACTTTTCCAAAGGAATGAAGCAGCGGCTGGGGCTCGCTCAGGCGCTTCTTCACAGGCCTGACGTGTTGTTTCTTGACGAGCCAACCGACGGCGTCGATCCGATCGGTCGTAAGCAGATCAGGGATTTGCTGTTGGCGGAGCGCGCGCGGGGCGTGACGATCTTTATCAACAGCCACCTGCTTGGTGAGGTCGAGCAACTCTGCGACCGCGTGGCGATCCTGCGGAAGGGAAAAGTTGTACGGTCCGGCAGCGTCGTCGAGCTTACGCACAGGCAGCATACGTGGTTGGTGGGCTTCGATCGTCCCGTGCCGGACTCTTCAACGTGGGCTTCGGCCCATCTTGACCCTCCCGACCGAAATGGAATCTCTCGAGTCCATCTCGCGGATGAAGCGGCCCTTGATCTCTTTTTGGCAGAGGCCACCGGGCGTGGATTTGCGATTCGCCATCTCCAAAAGGAACGAGGCACGCTGGAGGACTTGTATCTCCAATGCGCCACCGTTCCAATCGGCCCGCATGTCGCCTCTTCGGTGAGGTGCGGATGATCGGGTGGATGCGGAGTTTCGTGGCCCTCCTCCACGACACATGGCTCGAGTTCATCGACGCCAAAAGCCTGTGGCTTGTGCTCCTCACAATCGCGGTGCTCTTCGGCGTCGCACTGACGATTCATGGAGAGCCACTGGCGGCGGGAAGAACCTATCTCGATCTTGCCGCACGCTCACTGTCGGCTGACACGAATGATCTTGACCCGGCTGAGGTGTCACTCCACACGATCGCCACCCGGCTGGACGGATCGATCTCGTGGATTCAGTCGGCGGAACCGATCGGCCCTGTGATGCAGCCTGCCGATGGCCAGCCTCAGGACGGCCCAAAAACATCATGGCGTGTGACATTGGTGCGCAACACGCTACCAGTGGTCGGCAAGATGGCCGACACGAACTCGATTGCAGCCCGTTTTGGCCGGGTCGCTGACGGAGAGTTGTGGAGAGTTCATGCGATCCGCGAAACGACAGCACCGCTGGCAGCACGCCTGGGTAGCCAGCGGTGGGAGATGGTTGTCAACCCGGGACGCGATCTGACGATTCTCTGGCCGCACCGGCTGACGCTTTTTGGCGACGCCTTGGAACTCACTCCACCGCAGGGAGCACCGCTCGGGCTGGAGGTGTTCATTCTCCAAAAATTGCTGGCAACGGGTCTGGGGGGAACGGCCCTGTTGCTTGTCAGTGTGGTCATCACGGCGGGCTTCGTGCCGACCATGATCCGCAAGGGCACGCTCGAACTTCTGCTGGCCCGGCCGGTACACCGCTGGCAGTTGATTCTCGGCAAGTTCATCGCAGCCCTTTTGTTTGTGGCGGGGATGCTCGGCCTGCTGGTGGGAGCCACCTGGGTCGTGACGGGCATCGTCTCAGGCCTGTGGGCCCCTGGTATCCTACTGGCGGTGGTGAGCCTGCTCCTCTTTTATGGACTGCTCCTGTCAGTCAGCATCTTTGCCGGCACTCTCACTCGCAGTGCGCCTGCCGCGATGCTGATAGCGGTGGCGTATTGGGCGGTGCTTTTTGTGGTAGGCATCTTGCACGCGCAGGTTGTCGCGAGCCGTGTCCGAGAGGATCTGACAGGACGGCCCCGTCCGCTGACCGTCGCCGACGCACTGCGCGGCCGGAGTGATCCTCGCGCTCCGCTGGAGCCACAGAAGCGACCTTTCCATCGAACGGCTGCCGGACGGATCGTGGAGGCAACGTATCGGGTACTGCCCCATAGTTCCGACCTTGATGCCATGGTTGACCGCCAATTGATGCGGGGCTTTTCGGTTGGTGGCCGGATGCGACAGGTCCTCGAGAGTGGCGAGTTCTCCTGGCTCGGTGGGATGGGGCTTACGGTGGCCCATGCGACGGCCTTCCTTGCGGCCGCCTGCGTGATTTTTGGCTCTCGTGATCCGTAAGAGGCAGCCCCTCTCGGGCGGGGGCGTCAACGATTTCGTTCCACTACCCCCGGCGGGATTCGAACCCACGACCTTCGGTTTAGGAAACCGACGCTCTATCCAACTGAGCTACGGGGGCATATGCCGGCCCGCGACGAGCCACTGAAAAGGAGTGCCTCATCTCCGAGCAATGAAAGCATACGCGCTCAACCGGCAGCCGGGGTACCCCCGGCCCATACCGCCGGTCGCAGCGGTCCTGCCGGCCGATGATGCCGGTTGTAGCGAGGGCGTCAGGCTGTTGAACGCACCGCAGCCGCGGGCCCCACGCGGGCGACTGCGTTTCCCCCCGACGACCTGCTAGAGTTCCCGCATGAGCCAGCCTGAGCCCGTGGACCATCCCCTTTCCATCTGGATCGTCAACCCACTCGACGACATTCCCGGCGAACACCTGCCCCCCCAACGCGTCTGGTCGCTCGCCCGCCTCCTCGCCTCCCGCGGTCACGATGTGACGTGGTGGACGGCCACTTGGAGCCATCGCCGGAAGCTCATTCGCTCCGTGCCACTGGGCATCAGAGATGATGAGGGCTTCACCGTGCGACTGGTGGCCGTGCGGCCTTACGAACGCGACATGTCGCTGGCCCGCTTCGCCAGCCATCGCGACTTCGGCCGCACCTTCGAACGACTTGCTAACGAGTCGGTCGCCGCCGGCCAACTCAAACGCCCCGACATCATTCTCGCCAGCCTGCCTCCGCTTGACGGTGCTGAAGCAGCCGCCCGTCTCGCCACCCGCCTCGACGCCGAGTTTGTCGTCGATATTGGGAATGTCTGGCCCGACTCACTCGAGCCCTCTATTCCCGGCCCTGCGCTCCTGCGGCCCCTCCTGCGGTGGCTGTTCCTCGGGAGCATGGCCCGCCGCCGCGATTGGCTACTCACAGCCGCCGACGCCGTTGCAGCTACTTCGCTGGATTGCCTCCGCGGCTGCGCCGCTTCTGTCCGAGCCGATGTGCCCGCGCATGTTGCGGTCCTCGGCGGCTACCCACAGCAATTTCCGCCGCCGCCGCGGATCATCGATCATGTACCCACTGCCGCGGGCATGCTGCCTGTGCATGCGGAAGCCGATGCGGCGGCCCAGCCCCTCGCCTGCGTCCATGCGGGCCAGCTTGGCCCCGATGAAGATATCGACACACTCATCGCGGCCTCGCGACAACTTTCAGCCGCGGGCATTCATGCCACGATCCACATTGCCGGCCGGGGCCAGCACGAAGCCGCCCTCCGGAACGCCGCCGCCGCGAAGGGATCCTGCCGAATCGTGGCGAATGGCCTCCTCGAACGGCAGGCCTACGTCGACCTCCTCGCCCGGTGCGACGTGGGGCTTGTGCTCGCCAAGCCGGAGTCGGTGAGAGCGATCCCCGCAGAAGCCTTTGACTACGCGGCCGCTGGCCTGGCCCTCGTGAGCGGCCTGCCGGGGGAACTCGATCAGCACATCAAGGAGGCTGGAGCTGGACTAGCTTATACGTGTGGCGACCCATCATCGCTCACCCGGGCAATCCGCACGCTCGCCGAGGATCGGTCGCGGCTGGCGATCTGTCGGCAGGCTGCCCGTCACCTGGCGGAAGCGGTGTTTGATCGTGAGAAGACCATAGCCTCCTATGCGGACTGGCTGCAGGGGCTACAGCTCGGTGAGGCGGCCGATGCGGGATGATGCGTTGACGGCATGACGGGCTAAAGCCCGTCCTCCTTTCATGCGATGCGTTGTGACCGGAGCGAGCGGATTTGTTGGCCGGCATTTGCTGCGCCGACTGGCAGACCACGGTCACACCGGGATCGCCAGTGGCCGCTCACCACCCACCGATCTGCCGAGAGGCTGGACAGCAGCGGCACGCAACGAACTGCTGCCCGCCAGGCTTCGTCATTGCGATGTGGTGATCCACTTGGAAGTGAAGCAGCATGTGCCACAGCCGACGGCTGCCGACATCGAGGCCTTCGAGGCTGTGAACGTGGGCGGCACCCGCGACTGGCTCGAGTGGGCTACTCAAAACGGCGTGCAGCGCTTCGTGCTGACAAGCTCGATCAAGGCCGCCAGCCCCGACAGCCCCTACGGCCGGTCGAAGGTGCGGGCGGAAACGGCGGTGAGCGAGTGGGCGGCGTCTGATCCCGCGCGGCAGTCCACGATCCTTCGTCTGGCCCCGGTCTACGGCCCCGGTAACGAGGCCAACTTGGCGGCGTTTGTAAGGCAGGTGATCGCCGGCTGGCCGTGCCTCGTGGGAGATGGCAGCGTCCGGAAGTCAGTCGTGTCGGTGGGCAATGTGACGGCTGCGTTGGAATTCGTCGCGTGCCGGGAACGACCAGGCGGCATGATCTTCACAGTGACTGACCCAGCCACGTTGTCACTTCGAGAACTTGCCATGCTGATTGCCGATCTCGCGGGGAGCCCAACGCCGCGAGGTATTCCGCGGTTTCTGGCGGGATGCGCGGCAGCGCTGGGGGACGTGATCGCCGGGATCACCAGCCGCGAGATGCTGCTCACCACGGCCCGGCTGCGGGCGCTCGACGAGGAGAGTGTGTTTTCATCTGGTGACCTCGTGGCCGCTGGGTTTCGGCACCCGCAGACCACGCAGGATGGGCTGGAGGAGTTGGTCGCCTCGCTCACTCGGGTCCATTCGTGATCAGGGCGGGCCACCATGAGCAGAGATACCAGGCTCGCGGCGTTGTCCACTCTGCCACGGCCTCGAGGATTGTCACCTGCCGCGCTCCCGGAACAGTGCCGCCGAGTAATTCGTCGAGCAGCCCCTTTGGCTTTGTGTATTTCACGACCCGGGCCGAGTCTTTCGTTAGCCCCGCCAGTTCCACCGCGCGATCGACTGCGTCTTCGATGAAGCCGATTCGGTCGACGAGCCCCACTTCCTTTGCCTGCTCGGCCGTGAAGATCTGTCCGGTCGTAACCGCCGCCAGTTTGTCATCGTCCAGTTTAGGCCGGCCCTGTTTCACGATTGCCTTGAACCGTGTGAACATCTCGTCAACCAACGACTGCAGGATCTTCCGCTCCCGCTCCTCCAGTTCCGGCGTGCGGTCCTTGGTGGGGCTGAGCATCTCTTTCAGCGGACCACTGGTAATCGAGTCATCTTCGACATCAAACTTCTTCATGAGTTTCGAGAGGTCGAAATGGGGGATGATCACGCCGATCGATCCTGTCAGTGTGGCTGGCTCGGCGAAGATCACGTCATCGCGGCCGCCATTGGCCATCGCAATGTAGTAGCCTCCACTGGCCGCGATCCCTCCCATACTCACCACAACCGGGAGGTCGCGGGCCTTGGCGAGTTCACTGATGCGGTAGTGAATTTCATCGCTGCCGCTCACCGTACCTCCCGGGGAATCGATCCGCAGTACGATCGCCTGCACCTCGTCATCGTCAGTGATCTGATCGATCTGCCAGCGGGCAAAGCCGCTTCCCCCCATGATCGGGCCCGAGATGTCAACCACCGCGACCTTCTGCGAAGCGGTCTTGGAAAGTGAGTGGTACTGCTCGACGACCTTCGTGCCCTTCTGAAAATACTGTGCATTGGCGCCGGCGCTTGCGAGGGCTGAGAGCACCGCGAAGCCGGCGATGAGCCATGCCGCTCTTGTGCCCCAGCGGCTCCAGAGCGAGCCCTGCTCAAGGATGACGCGGGTGGGTGGCTGCGGCGATTCGGATTGCATCGAAAAAACCTCCGGGTTCGTAAGCCCTTATTCTACGCCCTTGGGAGGCGACGTGTCACTTCCACCGATCAAGAGCGCGGTGGCAGTTTTCGTGGCGGCCCGTTACCTTTGCGGCAACCGCCAGAGGTGGCGGCTGAAGACCGGTGACTGTTCGAGAGGAGCGTGACGGCGTGTTTGTGTGTGTCAGTACCGAATGTTTCCCCGACATGTCCCTCGACAAGGCGATGGAGCGACTCGCAGAGCTCGAGTTCACCGCTGTGGAACTTGATGTGCACGAGCAGGGGGGGCATCTTCAGCCGGCCCAGGTAGCAGCCGATCCCGAGGCGGCCATCGCCGCCTGCAGTGACCTGCAGCGGTTGCGGCCCGTCGCTGTTTCATTCTCAGCCGCGGATTCTCCCTCCTATTACGACCACTTTGCCGCCACCTGCCGGCTGGCCAAATCGCTCGGTGTAGTGACGATGGTGGTCGACGCCTCCGAACTCGGCACCCCCTTCAACGGTGAAATCGAACGACTGCGGAAACTGGTGGCCATTGCCCATGACCTCGGTGGCGTGGTGGCCGTGAAGACGATGGCCGATCGAATGACGCAGGACGCAGAGACAACCGCCTCATTGTGCCGTAATGTGCCCGGGCTCGGTGTGACGCTCGATCCGAGTCAGTTCATCTTCGGCCACAAAAAACCGGCCTCTTGGGAACCGATCATCAAATATGTGGCCCATGTGCACCTGCGGGATACAAAGCCCGATGTAGAACAGGTGCGGATTGGGCAGGGAACCGTTGAATACGGCAAGCTCGTAAGCCAGTTGCAGCGGGTCGGGTATACACGAGCCTTGTGTGCCCACATGCCGCCATTGGAAAATGTCGATCAGGTGGGCGAGCTCCGGAAAATGCGGCTGCTGCTCGAGAGCTTACTGTAGGCCGGCGATTACTGTCGCACCGTTCCAGAAGCCTCGGCCCGGGAAGCGAGTTCGGAATAATTTTGTGCGTTCTCGTCGTCGCCCTGCTCGGCATACATCGTCGCCAGATTGCCGTAGGCCACTGCCAATGACTGCTCGTTCAGCATTTGTTGCCGCACGGCCTCCAGCATCAGGTCGATCCCCTTGCGATTGATCGCGACCGCGTCGTCACGACGGTCGACCTGCCAGTAGGTGATCGCCATGCTGACGAGCGACTCCCCGAGTTGCCCCAACTCACCATCGCGGGCGAAGGCGGGATTGTCCTCCCACAGCGGCAGCGCCTTGTCAAACCAAGTGACCGCCGTGGCGTGGTCGCCCTTCTGCAGGCTGTAGAGGATGCCGATGCGAAACAGCAGGTCGCCAAGGTTCTTGCGTTCGGTTGCGGTGAGCTGCCGAAACTCGGCGCCCCGCTCGAGGTAGGCGGCGGTAAGCGTCGTGTTTTCAAGCATGTCGGCGGCATCACCCCGCTTCTGCGTGGCCACCAACGCGTCGGAGAGGCTTTCACCAATCTCCCAGTCGATCTGGCGGCGTCGCCACGGATCGGTCGTGATGCTATCCAGCTTGGCCCGTACCTGGAGCAATCGCTTCACCCAGGGAAGCGGGTCGAAGGACTCTGTCGATCCTGCCGCCACGGCCAGCGCGCCCCGGCAGAGTTGGAGTTCGAGGGCATGCCGCTCAAGCTCTTCTTCAACGGGAGCCTCATTCACGATCGTCTCACTGCGGGAGATCCATTTCGGTATGACGCGGGCCTTCTGCTGCCATGTGCCCTTGGCGATCGCCAGTGCGGTGCCGAGGTGGGCATCGAGCAGCACATCGCGGGCCGCCTTTTGGGCTGACTCAGATCCGGCCGCGAGCAACGGGCTTGATGTCTTCATTGCATTGGAAAAGTGTTCAACGGCTTTTTGATAGTCGGGCTCGGCTGATCCGAGTTGAATGCGGCCAAGCATCCGCTCCGCCTGAGCGACGACGAGCGGTGACGTATTGGGCTTCTGCCGCACGCCTTCCACCTGCAGTCGGGCGGCAGCTGTCTGCTCAAGGGCCGTCAGCACGCTGGCATGCTTGAGCCGTGTCCAGATGTCGTCGGGATCAACAGCCTCAGCCCGCTGGGCGAGCGCAAGGGCCTCATTCCACTTGCCCTGTTCGCACCGCAGTGCCAGAAGAAGCCGCAGCGCTCGGAGATGCTGGGGATCAATCTCAATCGCGTATTGCAAGTCGGCTGTTGCGAAGGCGGTGTTGATTTCGAGTTCTCGCTCAGCGCGGAGTACGAATGACTCGGGATCGAGGGGCTCAAGGATCACTGCCTGAGCGGTCTGAGTACCCGGCTGAAGACTGAAGATTACACCCCGCTCAGGGTAGACCTCGCCGATCGAGATACCCTGCTCGTCGAGTACAGAGACGGTGCGAATATCGGTGATCTCCAACTGCGTGGCGAGTTCACGAACACTGGTGGGCTCGGCGAGTTTGATCAAGATTGAACCCACGGCCTCACCGTCGAGAATCACCTCAACCCGTTCGAAAGGTTCAACCTTCCAAGAGAGGCCGGTCGTACCGTCGTCACGGGCAAAGGATTCACCCTTGCCCCATGATGCCTCCACCTCGTCCCGAGTGGTCTTGCCCGGGAAGACGCCGCGGAAGCTGGCCGGATCGATCGCGAGCGTGGGCGTGTGGTCGGGCGACTCGGCTACCGGAGCAACGAGCGGAGGTTCGGCCAGCGCCGGTGCCGCTGCTGCCGCATCGGTGGCGGTGATGTCGGTAGCCACCGGTGGCTGTAGCTCAGCGGGCGGGCCTGTGGCCGGCGGCTCAGGCGTGTCATTCTCCATGGGGGCAGCAGCTGCTGTGTCGGCGGCGCGGGCCTGGGGCTTTGTTGCCATCGGCTCAGGCTGCGATTTTGGTTCACTGTCGGGGCCCGCCTCCGACTGCTGAGCGGGGTCAGGCTCCGCGGCCACAAGCGTGGCGGGTTGGTCATCCTTGGCTTCCGATGCATTTGTTTGCTGAGCCTCTGGCTGGGGCACCGCTGGCGTGATTTCAGCCTGCTCGGCCCAGGACGCGATCGGGGCCTGCTCCCGCTGCCGCGCAGCCTGTGGCTCGGTCTTGACGAGTTGCTCCGGCGCAGTGGCCTCTGCGGCTGGCGCCGTTGACTCACTGAACGCGGCAGCATCCGTTGACTCGGTTGGCTGTCCTTGGTCCGGATACTTCGCGACGTTCGGCGTGGCTTGGTCTGTTTTGGGTTCAGGGCTTGCTGTGACTTCAAGGGGTGCCGATTCAGACGCGGCATCGATCGCAACTGGATCACTCGTCGGCTCGGTTTCAGTATCCGGTTCCTTCTCTGCCTGTAAAACGCTCGCCTCCGGGCCGAGGTTTTCCTGAGACTCGGCCGGTGGCGTGGCAGCCGTTTCATTGGGCTTGGGGCCAGCCGATTCGCCCGGCACGAGATCCGTCCAGCCGGCCGTTAGCAGGGCATGGGCATCGACGGTGGACGTATCGCGGGAGCGGACCAGCGCGCGGCCCGGCTTGCCTTCGGCCGACGCGGGAGGTGTGTCAGGAATCGCCAACTCAACAGCCGATGGAGAGCCGCTTGTCTCGACCGGCACAGCCTCCGGATCAGCCGCCAACGCTGCCGGCGCTGCGGGGGCGACGGGCGCAGCCTCCGATGCCGGAGGTTCAATAACCGGCTGCGGGTGGGTAGCAGTGCGATCGCGATAGGACTCCAGCCAGCGGGGCTGACGCAACGGCTGCGATGCCCCCGAGACCGCCCGTGAATCCTTGGCGGCGGGAGCCCGTGAGCATCCGGTGAGGCCGGCTCCGATCACGGCTCCCTGCAGAATGGTGCCAACCATTACGACATTGAAATACCGCTGCATGGCCACGACAGGTTCTCCTTGCATCTGCGAATATCGGCGGCAGTCGCATGCGGCCTACCCCGAGATGGAGCGGGACACTACGCTTCCTCGGCGGCCTGATCCAGACCAAATTCAGCCCGATTCTCCGAGCCCTGTGGCTTGCCCAGATTTTCAGGCGGCAACACGCGTCAGGTAGGCTTTCCGCTACTGGGGCGACAGCGCCAATGCAGCAATCGAGTGACTCAATCGAGCAGGTAATCGTGGTTGGGGGGGGCCTCGCCGGACTGGCCGCCGCCGAGGAACTCCTGCGGTGCGCCAGTGGGCTGTGCGAGGTCACGATCGTGGAGGCCAGCGAGCGGCCCGGGGGCGTGGTTGCGAGTGTGCGACACGACGGCTGGCTCACAGAACGCTCTGCCGACAGTTTTTTGGCGGCCCGACCGGAGGGCATACAACTCATTGAGCGGCTTGGTCTGGCCGACGAACTGGTAGGTATCCCGCCAGCGGTGCGGCGGGCGTTGATTCTGCACAAAGGACGCTTGGTGCCTGTGCCGGCCGGCTTTCGGCTCCTCGCCCCCGGACAGGTTCGGAGTATTCTCACCACGCCGTTGCTCTCGCTTTCCGGCAAACTGCGTTTGCTCTGTGAGCCGCTGATTCGGTGCGGCCACGGCGAAGATGAATCCCTCGAACAGTTTGCCGTCCGTCGCTTGGGCCGCGAGGCCTTTGAGCGACTGGTGCAGCCCCTTGTTTCCGGTATCTGGACCGCTGACCCAGCCCGACTCAGCATGGCTGCGGCCTGCCCAGATTTTCTCGCCATGGAGCGGCACGATGGCAGCCTGTTTGCCGGTGAGCGTGCGCGGCTCCGGTTCGCCCCCCGCGGCCAAGCCGCCAGCGGGGCCCGGTATGGGCAGTTTGTGAGCCTCGCCTCGGGTATGGAAACACTGCCGCGGCGGCTGGCTGAGCATGTGCGAGCCGCAGGGGGGCGGTTTATACGCGGGCGGACACTCGCCGTGCGCCGCCATGCCGCACGTTGGCAGGTGGAGGTTGAAGGACAGTCGGCTCTGGCAGCCGATGCCGTGATTCTCGCGTTGCCGGCCCCGGCCGCAGCGATGCTCCTCAACGAGGCCGACTCAACGCTCGCCACGCTGCTGGCCAAGATCGAATATGCCGGCTCGGCAGTCGTGTCGCTCGGCTATGCACGGAGCGACGTTGCACATCCTCTCGATGCGGCCGGAATCGTGGTGCCCCGCCGCGAAGGCCGCAAGATTCTGGCGATCAGTTTTTTGAGTTCGAAGTTTCCTGACCGGGCGCCGAAGGGGCATGTGTTGATTCGTGTGTTCGTGGGGGGCGCCCTCGATCCCGGGGCAGCGCAGCTTGATGACACGGCTTTGCTCGCGCGAGTGCGGTATGAGGCGGCCGATCTTCTGGGGATTCGTGGCGAGCCGAAGCTCACTCAGATCGACCGCTGGCATGCGGCGATGCCACAGTATCATGTTGGGCATGTGTCGCGAGTGGCGGCGATCCGCGCGCGGGCAGCGACCCTGCCGCGGCTGGCCCTCGCAGGCGCCGCGTACGAAGGCGTAGGGATTCCGCAGGTGATTGCGTCAGGGCAACGAGCCGCGGTCACGGTGGGATACGTGCGGAATGACCGCAGTAAAGCCTGACTTCACACTGCCGTTGGGCCCTGCCACTCGAGCCCGAGGATCGACACATCGTCGAGCGGGCCCTTCGGCTGGCACCACTGCTGCACCGTTTCGAGCAGCCCCGCGACACTCTGCTCCAGCGGCTGCGGCCGGCTCGTTGTCAGGTTTTCCGCGAGCGCGTCATCACCCAGCGGATTGATGTCCTTATCCATCGCCTCGGGCACACCGTCGGAATAAAAATAGATCCGGTCCCCCGGCACCAGCTGGAGCGACTGCTGGTCATATTCCACGTCGGGCACAAACCCGATCGGTAGCCCCTCAGCCGGATGAAACTCTGCCTTGCCGGCGGCGGGCACCCGCACCAGGGCCGGATGCCCTCCCGACACGTAGTCGAGCCGGCCGGTCGGCAGGTGGAGCACGCCGTACAAAATCGTGAAGTAGAGCCCCGAAAACTCGTCGGCCTGGAAGAGCCTGTTGAGCTGCGTCGCCACTTCGGCCGGTGAGGCGATCACCACCTGGCCGTCCGGCCCCTGCCGCACGAGGATCGATTGGTCGGAAATCTTGTTGGTGAGAAACCGCCCCACCGTGACGGCCATCAGCGACGACGGCACGCCATGGCCGCTCACATCGACCACAAAGAGCCCGGCATGCTCGGAATCGAGCGGGAAGACGTTGAGGAAGTCACCGGCGAGGCCCTCGCACGGCACATACCGCCAGGCCACCTCGGCTCCGGGGAGATCGACCGAGTCGGCGGGCAGGAGCGATTGCTGCACCTTCGCCGCCGCCTCGAGGTCACGGATCATGCGGGCATTTTTGCGTGAGATCTCGTCGTTGAGCACCGACAGCTCGGCGTTGGTCTTCTGGAGATGCTCGCGGGCGATCGTCAGATCCTCATTGGCGGCGATCAGTTCCTGATTTTTGGCGACGGCGTTTTCGAACGTCGAGACGAGGAGATTGAGCACCTGCTGCCGGCCGGCCTGCACCCGAAACTTCTGCCCCGCGATCGCCACCTCAAGCGTCGCCTGCTCGCTCGTGTCGCCCACCGGCGACTCGAGCAGGGAGTTCATCCGCCCGAGCAGGTATTCAGGCTCGTATGGCTTGGTGACGTAGTTATCGGCCCCGGCGTCGAGGCCGCGGATGATGTCGACTGGATCGGAGAGCGTCGAGAGGAGGATGAAGGGAATCCGCTGCAGGGCGGGATCGGTCTTCACCGCCTTGCAGAATTCGTAGCCGGTCATCTCCGGCATCTCGATGTCGGAGATGATGACGTCGGGCATCCGCTCCTTGGCGAGCTTGAGCGCCTCGGCGCCGTTCTCTCCCCAGCGGACCGTATGGCCG
>JAQBZA010000044.1 GCA_027622795.1 Planctomycetota bacterium
AACTCCGCGGGAAAATGCTCGGACGAGAGAATTTCATCTGCAGCGACCGGACGAAACTCCTTTGTGAGGAGTTCGTGCATCTTGAATCCACTGCCCTCCGGCCGTACTTGATATGACCTCCCGCCGGTACCGTCGTTGGCATAGCAGTAGCCCCAGTAATCAAAACTCGTGCCATGCGGGTTCGGCGAATTAGCAGCGTGAGGCGAGATGGCAAATGTGCGCGGATCGAAACGATACATTCCCGATTGGCCAATGTTCAGGTTTGGCTTCCAGGGCGTCTCATGGTTGTGGACGAGGAAAATTCCGCTCTGCCAATAGATGCCGCCATCGGGTCCGTAGATCAGGTTGTTGGCCGCATGATGGGTGTCGGAAGTGCCAAGGCCTTGCAGCAGCACGACGCGAACGTCGGCCACATCGTCGCCGTCGGTATCCTGCAAAAACAGGAGATCCGGTCCTGATGTGACCACGACCCCGCCCCCCCAAAACTCGAAGCCGAGCGGGTTGTGAACTCGGGCGAATATCTTTCTCCGATCAGCGACGCCGTCGCCATCGTCATCTTCGAGAATGACGAGAGCGTCATTCATTGGCTTGAGTGGCTCCCACTTCGGGTAGGTATTCCAGCATGCCGCCCACAGGCGGCCCCGGGGATCGACCTGCAGCTGTACTGGATTGGCAAAGTCTTCGAACATCTCCTCGGAGGCGAAAATATTGAGTTGGTAGCCGTCCGGTACCTTGATCTTCGCGATGCTCTCTTCGGGGCTGAGGTAGTCGACAGTCCCTTCCTTGGCCGCACTCGAGCTCTTACTTCCACCACCGACGTTGGAAATAACCTTGACGGGAGGTGGCACGTTCGTGTCGTCGGGCGTGATCGTGCGGCCTTCTGCAGCGGCCCAGATTACGAGGTCACGATTGGCCGTCATCGTGTCGAGCATCGTCAATTCATGCTTGAGAACATCCGCGTTACTCTGCCCGTCGACGAACGTCAGCGTTGAACGAGAGCCCCAGATGTCATTGCCGTCAGTCGCACGATACCGATTGTGCCAATGCCAATTCTTATCTGCGACGGCGGCATACAGATTCGACACCTCAGGCTGTGAAGGTGCCGGCTTGCCGACCAATGCCTGTGACATGATGTCGGCGAGTTCCCAGTAGCCGGAAGCGTTGAGGTGAATCCCGTTGAGCGTCAGTGGGTCACTGCGCAGGGCATATTGTTGAAATGTCGGACTGTAGAGGTCGACAAATGTCGCACCGCTCTCGTCTGCGGCTCGGCGGGTAGCTTCGGTAAACGCGGCGAGGTTGGCGTTGAGTTGGGTGCCATCAGGCAGGTTGCGATCCCCCAGGTTCTCATAAGCGATCGGGCTGAAGAGTACGAACCGCGCATCGATGCCAGCATCCTTGCGAAGCTGTCGATACCGTGAGACGAGGGCCACCAATTCCTTGCAGTACGCGTCGGCGGCCGCCGGACCTCCAAACGACTCGTTGTAACCGTACATCAGAAAGACGACGTCGGGGGCAACATGCTTCAAGTACTCCTCGTCATTCGTGAAGCCCTGATTCCGCGGCCGCTTGCCGACCGTGTCGCCGGCGAAGCTCATATTGCGAAAGCGGACGTTCATGCCGCGAAGATGATGCTGTAAGACGGCTTCAACCCAGGGGGCGTGCTGCATCCTGTCAGCGAGACCGTTTCCCAGGACGGCGACCGTATCTCCGGCCTGAAACCGAAACGGTTCGTTGGCGTTCACCGTCTGCTTGTGACCAGCAGCCGCGATGAGAATCGTGAGGAGACACAGTGTGCGTGGAACGATTCGAGTGAGTGCGAGCGAAGAAAGTGCAGCCATGAGTAAACACCTCTGTCTGGGAAACTCTTCGGAGCGGTACACGTCAGGCGTCGCGAATCGACCCGTGTGGCCGAGGGAATCGCCGCCGCGCCGCAAAAGTATCATACATTGCCATGAGAAGTCTGGCGGGATCTGTCCGAGAAGGGACTTCCGGCGGCATTTTCATACCATCGGCCACACGATGGCGAGGCACAGAGTTGCCAGGAGACCAGCCGTGCCCTCGATGGCCACCATCACCGAAGCCGTGCGGAGCGTTTGCATCTCCGGCATGCCGCTCATTCGGGAGATCACCCAGAAGCCGCTGTCATTCATCCACATCCCCATTTTGGATCCACAGCCAATCGCGGCAGCGATGTAGACAGGGTGAAAGGGTGGGCTTCCCTCGAGCGCAATCGGCGCCATGACACCTGCTGCTGTAATCATTGCCACGGTCGCGGATCCCTGGGCAACGCGGATGATGGCTGTGACGAGCCACGCGATCGGAATCAGCATGAGCCCGGAACCGCTGCCAAGCCCCACTGCCAGTTGCGACAACCCGGCCTGCCGAAGCGTCGCCCCGAGGGCTCCACCGGCCGCGATCACGAGAACGATGCCACCGGCCTCGGTGATCGCCGCGGCAACGGTGGAACGAACTTTCGGTAGGCCCGCGCCAGCCCGCGCCAGCACGAGCATTGAGAGCAGCGCAGCCGTTGCAAGCGAGATGTTTTTTTCACCAATGCATTGAACCACAGGAATGAGGCTGCTGGCGAACAGGTGTGGTGTGGAGCGAGATGCTGACTCCAGACTGATCAGGATCACCGGCAGCAGAATTGGCAGCAGGGCCGCCCATAGCGAGAGCGGATGTTCCACGGGCGCCTCTGCATCAACCGCCACGGTCTCGCGAGCGGAGGTGTCCTCGGTGGCGTGGGGAGTGAGTGGCCAGCGTTGATCGGCCCACCAGGCATAGAAAAAACCGGTGAACGCAGCGACGAGCCCCACGATGAGCCCAATCAGGATCATCGTGCCCATGTCGACAGAGAGAGCATCGGCCACAAACAGGGGGCCCGGCGTCGGAGGAACGAGGGAATGCGTCATCGTGGCACCACCGACAATCGCCAGAATGCCGAGGAGATAGCCGCGACCGGTTCTCTCCCAGACGGCGCGAGCCAAGGGCATGAGCAGATAAAAAACTGTTTCAGCAAACATCGGGATGCCCAGGACAAAGCCGGCGAGCAAAAGCGCCAGGGGTGTCCGACGCTCTCCCACAAGACGTTGAATCGCCACGACGATGCGTCGCGCGCCTCCGGCAGCTGACAGGCATGTGCCCAGGATCGATGCCATTGCGATGACGATTCCGATGTCGAGCGCCGTCTTTCCAAAGCCCTCTGCCACGCGTTGGCCGGCGGAAGGCCACCCGGGATCGGCCGGTGTCATCAATGCCACAGCAAACGCCGCCGTGATCAGGATCACAAAGGGATGAAGCCGAAAGACAAGCACGCCGCCGATCACGATCACGAGCGCGGCAATGAGGATGACCAGCGGCGTCATGGTTTATCAGGATCCTTGTGAAAGACCGTCGTCAGCGTACAATCCCGGTCATTTGGATGAAACCATGACGTACCGGAGACCGAGCATGGCAGCCGCCCCCGAGTACCGTCGCAACTCCATCGGTGACCTGCGGTCACAGCGTTGGTTCGCGCCCGATGACCTTCGAAGCTTCGGCCACCGCAGCCGCCTGCGGCAGATGGGCTACTCAGCCGAGGAGGCCGAAGGCCGGCCGGTCATTGCGATTTTGAACGCCTGGAACGACTTCAACCAGTGCCACACTCACTTCCCCCAGCGGGTGCAGGAGGTCAAGCGAGGTGTGTGGCAGGCAGGCGGATTTCCGGTCGAGATCCCAGTGCTTTCGCTCTCTGAAATGTTCATGAAGCCGACGGCGATGCTGTATCGCAACCTGTTGGCCTTGGAGACTGAGGAAGTGCTCCGCAGCCATCCGGTCGACGGTGCGGTGCTCATGGGGGGCTGTGACAAAACGGTACCCGGATTGATGATGGGGGCAATTTCAGCAGATCTCCCCGCCATCTTTCTGCCTGCCGGCCCCATGCTTGCGGGTCGATTTCGAACCGAACGATTGGGGAGTGGGACTGACGTTTGGAAGTATTGGGCTGAACGCCAGGCGGGCTGCCTCGATGCCTGCGTGTGGCGACACCTCGAGGAAGGTATCGCGCGATCAGCAGGGACCTGCATGACAATGGGCACGGCGTCGACCATGGCCGCCATCGCCGAGACATTGGGCATGACACTTCCTGGCGCGGCTGCGATTCCCGCGGTTCACTCAGCCCACTCCCGGATGGCGGCCGCCTGCGGGCGGCGGATCGTCGATATGGTCTGGGAGGATTTACGGCCCACGAAGATTCTCACGGCGACAGCCTTTGACAATGCGATCGTCGCCGATATGGCGCTGGCGGGCTCGACCAACGCCATCATTCATCTGCTGGCTCTGGCCGGCCGGGCGGGCGTCTCACTGCCGCTCGAGCGTTTCGATGTGATTTCACGAACGACGCCCGTGATCGCCAATCTGCGGCCGGCTGGTGAGTTCCTGATGGAAGACTTTTACGATGCCGGCGGCGTGCCGGCCCTGCTCTCACGGCTGCGAAGCCTGCTTTCGCTTGATTGCCTGACAGTGAGCGGGAAGACACTCGGTGAAAGCATTGCGGATGCGGAGGTGATCGACGAGCGGGTGATCCTGCCGTTTGACAGCCCCTTGTCACGCGCAGGGGGTACCTTCGTGCTTCGGGGCTCTCTCGCTCCCGGCGGATGCGTGATCAAGCCGACAGCAGCCGAGGCACGCCTTCTTCAACACACCGGTCGCGCCATCGTGTTCGATTCCTATCCCGACATGAAGATCCGAATTGACGATCCTGCAGAAGGAATCAGAGCAGACGACATTCTTGTGCTTCGCAATGCCGGTCCGATCGGAGCACCAGGGATGCCGGAGTGGGGCATGCTCCCGATTCCGAAACCCTTGCTCGAGCAGGGCGTTCGCGACATGGTACGCATCTCCGACGCGCGGATGAGCGGTACAAGTTATGGGACGTGCGTGCTCCACGTCGCGCCCGAGGCGGCGCTGGGTGGTCCGCTGGCGGTTGTGCAGACGGGTGACAGCATCAGGCTCGACGTCGAGGCTCGTCGCATCGATCTGCTCGTGGACGAAGCCGAAGTCGCCCGTCGTCTCGACGGCTGGAGTCCACCCTCGGCCCGTTACTCCCGCGGCTATGGCAGGCTGTTCCTCGACCAAACGACGCAGGCCGATCATGGCTGCGACTTCCGGTTTCTTGAGCGCGGCGGACCGACGCCCGAGCCCGATATTTTCTAACTGACAAGCGATCATTGTCCCCGGAGACAACGTGCCATGGACCCATCCCCCACGCTCACGGCAGCCCACCTTCAACGCTCAGTCATGGCCGTACCGCCACTGGCGCGTTCGTCTGACGGAATGATCGACACGCTGGCGAATAAAAAAATAATTCGTCACATTGAGGCGGGCGGTGTGTCGCTCCTGCTCTATGGCGGCAACGCAAACGTGTATCACTTGCCGCTCGATGAATATGAGCCACTGCTGGTCTTCCTCGCCGAGACAGCCCGATCCTCGACGCTTGTCGTACCGTCGGCAGGGCCCACCTACGGCCTTCTTCTCGAACATGCCAAGATAATTCGTCGACACCATTTCCAGACCGTGATGATCCTGCCCCAACAGGGAATCACGACGAGTGCGGGGATCGCGACTGGTATCCGGAAGTTTGTGGAGTTGGCCGGTGTGCCGGCGCTACTCTACATCAAGCACGATGGCTACATCGAGCCGATGGACGTAGCCCGACTGTGGGAGGATGGACTCATCAGTGCGATCAAGTATGCGACCGTTCGCGACGATCCGTCACACGACCGCTATCTGGCAGACCTCATTGGCATGGTTGACCCGGCGCTGATCATCAGCGGGATCGGCGAACAGCCGGCGATCGTACACCTGCGGGATTTTGGCCTCGGTGGCTTCACGACCGGCTGTGGATGCGTGGCACCGACGTTGTCGCAGGCGATGCTGGCGGCGATCCACCGTGCGGATTGGACCGAGGCGGAACGAATTCGGCGCGTGTTCAAACCGCTGGAAGATCTGCGAAATGCGATCAGCCCGATCCGCGTGCTGCACGAGGCGGTGGCCGGTGCGGGGATCGCCCCGACGGGTCCGCTGTTGCCGCTTCTCGATGCGGTTGCGATCGAACACCGCCCGAGCATCGCCGCCGCAGCCCGAGCCCTGTTGGAAGCCCAAGCCTGAGTGCCACCGAGAATCGCTCAGAGTTATCGAGGATCACTCACGGCACAACCCCACATGCGCTGCAGCATGCGGCAGGCGTGGGGATCGTGTCCTTCAAGTTCCGCCCGACAGAACGGAAAAAAGTCGTTTTTCGAGAAATAGGCCTCGGTTGTCTCCGCAAAGTATTCTTGGGGATTGGTGAGCGCGTAGGCCCGATCGGTCGTTCGTCGACCCTCGGCATCCTGCCGCTCGACGCGGTCGTACGTGCCCGCTGCCTGAGCCCGCTCGAAGGCGGCGATCACCTCCGGGTTGCCGAAGCCCTGGGCGAGTTCCCGATCGTGATAGGCATGGGCCAACTCATGGAGGGTAAAGTTTGGCATTCGGCGAGTCTCCTGCTCAAAGATGAGGATGTTTGTGAACTCCACCGCCTTTTCCATAACTGGATCTCGGCCGTGCTCCCGCAGCCAGCCAGCAGCCGGGTGATATTCTGCCTTGGCGCCAAAGCCGTCGTAGGCCGGCGACAGGTAGAGAGGCACATCCTTGAGCTTCGCAACCGCGGTGGCCGGCACCACGCGGACGATTTCCGTGAGCTGGGACGTGAGCAACGCGAGGGCGCGCTCCGTTGCCGCGGCATATTCGTCAAGAAGGCGTTGGCTGATGAGTACTCGCCAGCCCAAGATCTGACGCTCTTGGCCCGACCACTGCTCGGTTCGGGCAGGACCATTCTCGGCGTGGGCTTCAGACAAACTCACCAGCACGAACATGGTGACGACGATGAAACTCCGACGGCTCATGAAAAACCCCTTCCTGTGAACATCATTGGCCCCCTGCAACCTTCATTGGTAGGGTGAAGACCCTGTCACGAGCGGTGATGAAGAGCGTGCGGCGGTCGGGCCCTCCAAATGTCACATTGGCTCCCGGCACTGGCAACGGTATTTCACCAAGGTTTTCCCCCGCCGGTGAGAAGACGCGGAGACACGCGGCCTTGGGAGTCGTGTAGAGATTGCCCTGCTCATCGACCGCAAAACCGTCAGAGCCGGTATCGACAAACTGCCGTCGCGGACCGAGGCGGCCAGGGCCTTCAACCGGAAAGGCAACGGTGATGTCGGCATCACGATCCGCAACGTAAAGCATCTTCCCATCAGGCGACAGGGCGATGCCATTGGGGCGCTGAAACCCGCCCGCCACCTTCCGCACAGATCTGCCATCGGGCGAAATCCAATAGACCGCCTCCTCATCGAGTTCCTTCTCATCCGCCGTGCGGCCATAGGCAGGGTCAGTGAACCACACGCCGCCCTGCGCATCGATGACGAGGTCGTTTGGAGCGTTGAACCGCTTTCCGTCGATCCGCTCGGCGAGTGGTGTGATCGCCTTCGACACCGGATCGATCACAACAACCCGGCGTCCCGAGCCCATCTGGCAGCCAACAAGTCCGCCGTCCGGCCGGAAGAAGAGTCCGTTGATCTTGTCGGTCTTCTCGAGCCACAGTTCGATTCTTCCCGTTGCCGCTCGCCAGACGTGAATCTCTTCCTGTGGGATATCAGTAAAAAAGACATCTCCGTTCCTGTCAGATGCCGGCCCCTCAGTAAACGTGAACCCTGCGGCCACCTCCCTCACTTCGACCGGGCCATCGACGAGCTCTACGACGCTCCTCGTCGGGGAGGTCAGCGCCACGGCATGCTGCGCGTCGAATGGTCTACCGGACGTGGGGTCAGCCCAGACAAGACCGAGTTTTGGATGATTCCTAGCCTCGCACTCGATCGTGCTCCCGCAAGTGTACGATCCATGTGATTGATTGCCGTCCTCACCGAATAAACACCGTCCCTCAAAGAGAACACACAGCAAAGCAGCATGACAAATTTCAAACACGGTACGCGCAGCGACCAAAAATAAAAGCATCTCGAAAGCTCCCTAGGAGCCCCCTCAAAAAGCCTTACCTCTTTCAGAACCGCTACATTGGATGCCTCTTCACGTCTCGCTCTACGACTTAACTTTTTGGGGAACGGCACGACCTTTTTTAAAGGCTCTTTTAATGCACCGGCCTCCCTGCAAGAAGAGCCTCATCAACGGAGCTATGAATATCTTTTTTGCAATTTCTGTACTTCCACCGACTCACGAAAGGGGCACAGCAAAAACCGAAAGCGAATCCGCCTATGTGGGCGGAGATGGCAACGTCGGGTTTTGAGCCAAGGAAAGCGGGCAGAACATCACTGACAATCTCAAAAATACCCACCGCAACAAAACAAGGCACCACGACAGGAAACACCCCAAACAATAAAGCGGCCACTTTTCGTGATGGATGGAGAGACGTTAGCGCTCCTAGGACGCCAGCAACTGCGCCGGAGGCTCCGAGTACCGGTAGACCGCCAAACACGTTGACGGTCGCGTATGTGAGACCTGCAAAAATACCGGAGAGAATATAAAGAACAAAAAACCCTAATCGACCTAACGAACTCTCGACGACCGGTCCGAAGATCCAAAGAAATATCATATTGCCAACCAGATGCATAAGACTTCCATGGAGAAACATGGAAGTCACAAGCGTCATCCAGAGAGGAACGGGGGTCGGAGGTGGAGTGTCCTGTCCTGACCAAAACTCAGATGGCGCCAAAACAAGTCCCGAAGTGAACTCACGATTCCCACCAAAGCCTTGAAATATGCAAAAGACCGCAATGTTCACTGCCAGAATCCCGAGGGTCACATATGGCCGGCAGTTAGAATCTGGGTCTTGAACCTCCAAGGGAACTAATACCATTTGTCAAAGCGTCCAGTAGCGTAAGTAATACGACCGAGGATAAAATCACGAACTATGAGTTGACTCTTAGGTCAGACATGCAGTGCCTCACTTAGAGACATGGATACTAAATCACGTGTAGTTGCGGCATCTCGAAGCAAAGAGTCATCCTTGAATCAATTATCAAGTGCATTTGCAGCTTGCCTGAAACTAAAATCCTGCAGAAAGTAAGATTCTAGGGACCAGAAGGGCACCTAGACGTAGCTCAAAATGAGGTCGATCTGAAAAAGGCTTCAGGAAGCAGCGCGCTCTCTGCGTTCGAATTCAACCCAATCGCGCAGTGCAATTTGGTTGCGCGATTGCAAAGCAACTAGTCTTCCACAGGTTGCCCGAGCACGGCCGCTCGCTTCTGTTTGAATTCTTCCTCCGAGATCAGGCTTTTTGCAAGCGCTTCGTCAATTGAGCGGAGTTTTTTGAAATGAATAACTTTGTTGCGAAGTACGGCTACTTTCCGATCATAGTCTTCTTGAGTGTCGACCCCGATTTGCATCAAGTCACGACATTTCTTGATCTCTCTTTCAACCTCTTCTTCAACGGCAACAAGGGCTTCGGCTTCAGACAATTCAGATGCGGCGCCCTTTAATTCACGGATAATGGCTTCTTTTTCCGCCTTTTCCTGATCAAATTTGAGAATACGCTTGAATGCGTCATTTACCTTGACGTCGGCTATTTCCTCACCGGATCGTAAGACTTCGGAAATGCGTTTTCCGATGAGCACATAACATTCGGTATATCGATTCTCCAGATCGGCAAGCTCAACCTCGGCTTTTTTCAAAGCGGCAGCTCGTGCAACGCCAGAACCGGTTGAGACAGCAGCCTTGGAGACAGCTTTTCCAATTTTGTCAAATACGCCCATGGAAATCCTTTCTGAGAAAATGGGACTACGAATCAGACGCGTGTGATGGTCGGAAAAGATTCTTTCGCTAGTGATTTTTGGGGTCAATAATCGCCTGATCTCGCTCCTGTTGCTCACGCCGAGCCTTGGCACTTGGTGTCGTGAGGATGGTTGCGCCGAGAGCGCCAATCGGACCAAAGACGAGCGCGGCGCCGGAAACGACTGCGATCCGTCGAGCTGACCAATTTTCGTGCGTGTCGATTTCGGTGGCGGATACCCTGGGAACAATCACGGAAGAGTATTGAGAAGCATCAGGGATTTGTAGCTCAGGCAAAGCCCTGTCGGAGCCAGGAGACTGCCTGCACTCGTAAGCAAACATGGGAATGTCTTGAAGGCGCTTCCAAGTCGTCCAGCCTTTTTTCCAAATTGGGTCGTCGCTACAAAGCTCTTTGTCGCTGAGAGCGCCTTTGATTTCGATCGCTGACATTGGTCCATAAATCTCAGAATTGCGGCAAGCCAGCCAAACCTTTTCGCTCTCGTGCGCACTCATCGGCGTTTGTCCCTGTGGTTCCAGAAAGACGATTAAATCCCCTATTTAGGGTATCGAAGTGAGGTCGCCTGTCAAGCCTTGTTGAAGTCTTATCGGTGACTTAAATATGCGGTTATTGTGAGGTAACTGCACCGGATGACTGAGAAGGTCGAATTGCTTGAGGCGTTGCGTGCCATGCCTGAGGTGCTCGCTGCCGTTGCAGCCTGTTCACCGGCTGAACGTGCGCATCAAAAAACACTGCGGGGACGATTTCCTGATGACATCGTGCGGGCCGCACTCGCCCTTCAGGATGCACGGCAACGGGCGATCGGCCGGCTGCCCCACGCCGATCGGCTCTGGCTCACGCGGACGGGGCTTGAACAGGCGACCACCTGGGAGGTGGCCCTGCACAAGGCGGCCCGGTTTGCCGGCTGTGACGCTGTGGTCGATCTCTGCTGCGGCATCGGCAGTGACGCGGCGGCGTTGTCACACCATGGGCATGTGACAGCCGTCGATCGTTCGCCGGCCATGACGCTCCGGGCAGCATGGAACGCGGAGGTGCTCGGTCGTACCGAGTCTTTCAGCGCTCGGTGTGGTGACGTCACCGCCGAGGACTGGACGGGGCGAGTCGTGCACGTCGACCCCGATCGTCGCTCTGGCAACGACCGGCCGGCCCGCTGGCTCGAGCACTACCAGCCGGGACTCGACTGGATGCAACGGTTGGTTGCAACAGCTCGTGGTGGGGCAATCAAGGTTGGGCCCGCAAGCGACTTCCCCGGCAAGTTTCCCGGCTGTGAGATCGAACTCGTGAGCCTGGGGGGCGAATGCCGTGAGGCGACGGTCTGGTTTGGGGAACTGGCCGGTCCCGAGCCCGCTCGGGCAACGAATCTCACCACCGGAGAGAGCCTTGCCGGGAAGCCGTTGGCCACCTGCTGCGGCATCGTCGGCAGCATCGGCGACGTCCTTTGCGACCCTGATCCTGCGGTCGTACGGGCTGGACTGCTCACCCAGTTTGCCCAGCAGCATGGTTTGCGACGACTTGATGCCGATGAAGAATACCTCACCGCCGACCAACCGCCGGGAACAAGCCTGGCCACGCCCTTCGCCGTTGACGCCGTCCTGCCACCCGCCATCAAGGATCTCAAACGGTATCTGCGGCAGAAACCGGCTCATCACTATGAGATCAAGTGTCGCCGGCTGGCGATTGACGTGGATGACATTCGCCGCCAACTACCGACCGGCGATGCTCTGCCGTGCGTTGTCATCTTCTGTCGCATTGCTGGTCGCGCCCGTGCCGTGATCGCGCGCCGGGTGTAGGTCTACCGGACCACTCTCGCACCGCCGCCAGCGATGCATTTCTCGACCTCGTTGCGGCTTGCCATCGAGGTGTCGCCGGGAGTGGTACTCGCCAGGGCGCCGTGGGCGGCGCCGTAGTCGACCGCCTGCTGCGGACAGTTGAATTCCAGGAACCCGAAGGCCAGACCGCTGGCAAAGCTGTCGCCGCCACCGACGCGGTCGAGAATCTCGAGCTCGGGATACTGACGGCTGTCATAAAATTTCCCGTCGTGCCAGCAGATGGCGCTCCAGTCGTTTCTCGTCGCCGTGATCACGCGGCGAAGCGTCGTGGCCGCCACCTTGAAGTTGGGATATTCCTGCACGGCCTTCTCGATCATCTTCCGGAAGGCATCGGTCTCGATCGTGCTGATCGCATGATCGACCCCCTCCACCTCAAACCCAAGGCTGGCGGTGAAGTCTTCCTCGTTGCCGATCATCACGTCGACATAGTTGGCGACCTCGCGGTTGACCTCGCGGGCCTTCGCCTGGCCGCCGATGCTCTTCCAGAGGCTCGGCCGGTAGTTGAGGTCGTAGGAAACGATCGTGCCATGCTTCTTGGCTGCCTTGACGGCTTCGATCGTGACCGCAGCGGTCGTCTCCGAGAGCGCGGCGAAGATCCCGCCGGTGTGAAACCACCGGACACCGACCGTACCGAAGATATGCCCCCAGTCGATGTCGCCCGGCTTGAGCTGGCTGGCCGCCGTGTTGCCCCGGTCGGGCACGCCCACCGCCCCACGGATGCCGAAGCCCCGCTCCGTGAAATTGAGGCCGTTGCGAACGGTGCGGCCGATGCCGTCGTCGGCTCGCCACTGGATGAAGTCGGTGGCCACGCCCCCCTGCATGATGAAGTCTTCGATGAGGTGGCCGACCTCATTGTCAACGAAGGCTGTGACGACCGCGGTCTTCAGGCCAAAGCACTTCCGCAGGCCGCGGGCCACGTTGTATTCGCCGCCCCCTTCCCAGGCATTGAAGTGACGGGCCGTGCGGATGCGACCCTCGCCCGGGTCGAGGCGGAGCATGATCTCGCCGAGTGAAATCTGGTCGAAGGTGCAGGCGTCGCGGGGCTTGATGGGAAGGGACATAGGCGTCTTACTAGGCAATGGGGAGGTTGGAAAAGTCGAATGGCGTGATTTCGGCCTCATGAGCGATTTCGTTGAGGGCCTCGACCTCGGCCTTCGAGAAGAGCAGCCCGCCAGCCTGTTCGCTGCGGGCGGCCGCTGCGGCCTCCAGTTGTCCAGGCAGCATGCACTGCTCATTGCCATGGCTGAGAATGTCGGCCAGCACGGCCTTCACGTTTTCAGCCTGCGAGCGGCCCTTGGCAAACACGCCGCCCGAGATCGCATCGGGATGGATCACCTGGAAAAAGAACGCACAGTTTTGCTTCTCCCCCGGCACGGCGGCGCGGCTGCGGATGGTCGGCAGCGAGCCACCGATGAATCCCGCCACGATCTCGTTGATGAGCGACAGGCCGTAGCCCTTGTGGTCGCCAAACGGCAGGAGTGACACGGCCTGTTCAGCGTCGGTCGTCGGGTTGCCATCCTTGTCAACCGCGGCATTCGGCGGCAGGGCGTTGCCCTCGCGCTTGAACTGCTGTACCCGCCCCATCGCGATCACGCTCGTCGCCCAGTCGATCACGATGGGAAAGCCGACGGCCGCGGTCGTCGGGAATCCCCACGAATGTGGATTGGTGCCAAGCGTGGGAAACTTTCCCTTGAAGGGCACCACCTCGGCCAGCGACGCCGTGCAGTTGGTATAGGCGATATAGCCCTTCTTGGCGGCTTCCATCACATAGCCGCCGCCCCAGAGATAGTGAAACGCATTGTCG
>JAQBZA010000045.1 GCA_027622795.1 Planctomycetota bacterium
GGCCGCGGCCCACGAACAGCGAGTGCATTCGGCCGCTCAGGCGGCATAATACGGAGATGCTTCTCGCTGAACCGCAGCCGACGCCCGCCGATCTGAGATTTTCCCTCGCCGGAATTCCTGTCCGCGTGTCGATCTGGTTTTGGCTGGCGGCGGCGCTGCTCGGCTGGGGGATCAGTCAGGCCTTTGCGGCCGGAGACCAGCGGGCGCTGCTTCGCTATCTGGTGTTGTGGATTGGTGCGGTCTTCATCTCGATTCTCATCCACGAGATGGGCCATGCCCTCGTCTACCGCTTCTTTGGGCAGGCGACGCAGGTGGTGCTCTATCACTTTGGCGGCCTCACAGTGCCGACCGTCTGGGGCCGCCGCGGTGCCCGGCTGCCGCCGCAGCAGTTTCTCGTTTCGGCGGCCGGGCCATTCGCGCAGATCGTGTTCGTCGCCCTGCTCATCGCGGTGGTCAAGATGGCCGGGTATGCCGTGCCATTTCCGATTCAAGCGATCGGTAACCCGCTGGGTCTCTATGACGGCAACCGGATCGACTCGCCGTTGCTCTTTGCGCTCGTCTACTTCCTGTTGCAGGTGAACATCTTCTGGCCGCTGTTGAATCTCATGCCGGTACCGCCGCTCGATGGCGGGCAGATGGTCCGCGAGGGGCTGCTCACGGTTGGGGTGCCCGATGCCGGTCGCATTTCCAACATTCTCGGCGTGGGCGTGGGGGGCGTGTTGGCCTGGCTTGCTTATACCCGCGGCGAGCCTTACCTCGGCATCATGTTCGCGATGCTGGCCGTGTCGTGTTATCAGACGCTCTCCGGTGGAGGGCGGTGGCGGTGAGCGGCCGGATGCAGCGCGGTGGCGTGGAGAGCGATGGTTCGGCGGGTGCAACAGTCGTGGTGCTTGGGGCAAGCAACGTCTCGCGTGGTCTGGCTCAGTTGGTGGCGGTGGCGAGAGCACGGCAGCCGGGCCCGGTCGATCTTTTTGTGGCGGCCGGTCATGGCCGGTCGTACGGTGCCAACAGTCGCGTCTTGATGCGACGGCTGCCGTCAATCCTTGGGTGCGGTCTTTGGCGGGCCCTCGATCGCGAGCACGTCGGTCACGGGCGGCCGGTGCAGGCCCTCGTCACCGATATTGGCAACGACCTTCTCTACGGATTCTCGGTCGACCAAGTGACGGATTGGGTGCGGGAGAGTCTGGCCAGGCTCTCCGCGCGGGGGGCGATGATTACCGTCACAAGGCTGCCGCTGGCGAGCGTGGCCCGCGTCGGGCCGCTCCGGTATCGGGCGCTGCGAACGCTCTATGTGCCGGGCTGCCCACTGTCGCTGGATGCCCTGAAAGATGCGGTTGAGCGACTCGACGCGGAGGTCGTGGCTCTCACCGCCGAATATAACGCGTCCGTGCTCGATCAACCGGGCGACTGGTACGGCCTCGACGCGATGCATGTCCGCCGTCGCTGTCTCGACACGCTTTGGCACCGCGCCTGTGATGCGTGGGTTTATGGTGCGGCTCCCCGCGTCGAACCAGCAAGTTTTATCGAGTGGGCACGTCTTGGCTCACAGGCCGCCGAGGTGCGGTCGCTGGCACGCGTGCCGCGGTTCACGCCTCAGCCTGCCTACCGCCGCCGGGATCGCCTCCAGGTCTGGCTGTATTGAGCCGGCTTCGTTGTGCCACCTCCAGGCTACAAACCCCTCGTGCCCGTGGCGGCCGTGATCGATACTGCCTGCAGCCTGTCTCCAGGCCAGGAGGAAATCTCCGTATACGGGCATGGCTTGACGGCGGAATGGGATGGGTGACAGGGGAACGCAGCGGAGGTCTACTTGCCAAATCGACCCACGACAACACTCGGTCGTGGATGGGAGGAAGAAACAATGATTGGTAGCATGAAGGCGATGACATGGTGTGTTGGGGCTGAGCTCATGCTGTTGGCGTTCGTGAGTCGGCCTATCGTGGCTGACGAGTCTGGGCTAGGTGCTGAGCCGCCACTGTTCGCATATGTTGGCACCTTCAGTTCACCGTTGGGAGACGTGCCGCCCACACAGGTCGATCGCCCGCCGGGCAACGGTCGTGGTATTCACTGCTTTCGGGTGGATCGGACGACAGGGGCACTCCAGAGCATCGGCACCTTCGACCTCGGCACCAGCCCGAGCAGCCTCGTGATCGATGCCCGCCGCATGCGGATGTATTCAGCCAACGAGACTGATCGCGTGGGCGAAAATGGGGAGGGAACTGTCAGTAGTTACGCGATCGATCGCGAGACAGGCTTGCTCACGATGCTCAACAGTGTGCCGTCCGGTGCCGCCGGCCCGACCTACGTAAGTCTGCATCCACATGGCCGGCACCTGCTCGTGGCCAACTACTTTGGTGGTGCAGTCGCTGTTGTTCCGATTGACGAAGATGGCAAGTTGATGCGTGCGACCGACGTCGAGGCTCCCGAGGGAGAAATCGGGCCGACAACGGCGACAAGTGCGCCGCCGGGCAGTTTTGCCGTCAGTGGGCATGACCGCACGCATGCCCATATGATTGAGGCATCCCCGGACGGCCGATTTGTGTTTCACGTCGATCTGGGGCTGGATCGCATCTTTGTCTGGGCCTTTGATGAGAAGGCCGGAACACTCGAGCCCGCAGTTGTGCCTCCGGTTGCGTTGCCTCCGGGCGATGGGCCGCGGCACTTCGACCTTCATCCGAATGGCCGCTGGTTCTATTCCATTCAGGAGGAAGGCGCAACGGTCGTTCTCTTCGATTTCGAGGCCGCTTCGGGCAGGCTCACGCAGCGGGGAGCCTGGAGCACGCTTCCCAAGGGCTTTGCTGGTAGCACCTTCTGCTCAGAGATCTTGGTCTCTGCGAACGGCCGACATGTCTATGCCGGCAACCGTCTCCACGACAGCATTGCCGTCTTCTCAGTCACCGAGGATGGGAGGCTTGCCTACCAAGGTGAAGAATGGAGCCGGGGAAACTATCCCCGCAGTTTCTCCATCGATCCATCCGGCCGATTTCTCTACTGCTGCAACCAGCGGAGCGACAACGTGACAAGTTTTGTGATCGACACTGTCAGTGGAATGCTGGAATGTACCGGAGATTTTGTACCGGTGGGCAACCCGTCGTGTGTCGTGTTTCTGGAGACGGCAGCCGCTGTCCATCACCATGACTGACGCCCCTGGTGAGGTATCATGTCGGAAATGACCATCGAGGGATGTGGGAGATTTTTCGACATGCTTGAATCGATGCGATTGCTACGGTGTGTCACATCGTTTGTCCTGATCATGGCAGCCGGGCTGTTGATCCCATCCGTGGTCGAGGCCGCACAGCAACCGCCTGCGATTCCAGACTTCACCCACGGTGATCGTATTCCGGCAGAGCAGGAAAAACTCGATTGGGTCTTGGGGAGCACGGGTCTGCGAGGATGGATGTATGCGTGGAAGCTTGAAACGGCCGCTGCTCGGCAAATCCTCATCACTGACGTCGCTGCAATGTCTCCTGCGGCAGCCCAGTGCAGCGTGGGCGATGTGATCCTCGGAGTTGACGGTGTTCACTTCCAGGGCGACCCCCTTTGGCCAAGCCCTGACTGCGGCGGAAGGAACTGACGGTCGCCTGCGCTTGCTGTGCTGGCGACAGGGAGTCGAGCGGGAGGTTGTCCTCGTGTTGCCGGTACTTGGTCGGTACGGCGTAACCGCACCCTATGACTGTCCCAAGTCAGCACGCATTCTCGCCGCGGGCTGTGCCAGATTGGCCCAGAGAATGCAGGCCGAATCCCGACGAGGAAATCCAATCGAGCGCTCACTCAATGCCCTCGCCCTGCTGGCCAGCGGTGATGCATCGTATCTGCCACTGGTCGCCGAAGAGGCTCATTGGGCAGCGAACTTTTCCATTCCTGCCGACCAAGGATTCCACTCATGGTGGTACGGATATGTCACCATGTTTTTGGCGGAGTACATCATGGCTACGGGAGACGAGACTGTCTTCTCCGGAATGGAACGGCTGGCACTGCAGATCGCTCGCGGACAGAGTGCGGTTGGTTCATGGGGCCACAAGTTTGCCAATCCGGAGACCGGTGGCTTGTATGGCTATGGGGCCATGAATTCCCCGGGATTGAGTTTGACGATCGCGCTGTGTCTGGCGCGTGAGGCCGGGGTGATGTCAACGGACGTTGATCGCGCTATCCAACGGAGCGTGCGGTGGTTGAGATTTTACGTAGGCAAGGGAGCGATCCCATACGGCGACCATCATCCATGGCTGGAGACACATGACGACAATGGCAAGTGTGGCATGGGCGCAGTTCTGTTTGATATCACTGGTGACAGGGAAGCTACCACCTTTTTCAGTCGCATGAGCACCGCCTGCCATGGGCCAGCCCGTGACACCGGTCATACAGGCAATTATTTCAACCTGCTGTGGGCGTTGCCGGGCGTGGCCCGGAGTGGTCCGCAGGCAACGGGAGCGTGGCTCGAGGAATACGGTTGGTATTTCGACTTAGCTCGCCGTCACGATGGGCAATTTCCATATCCGGGCCAGCCGGGCGAAAAGACATCGTATGAAACATGGGACAGCACAGGGGCTTTTCTCTTGGCCTATGCGTTTCCCCTCAAGCAGCTTCGACTGACGGGTCGCTTGCCAAGCGTGGCAGATCAGGTCGATGCTTCCGAGGCGGCCAGTTTGATCATGGACGGCCAGGGCTATATGCCCACTGAAAAAGGCAAGTCCTATGAGCAGCGGTCCAAGGAAGAGCTCCTGAAAAATCTTGGTAGTTGGTCGCCCGTGGTTCGTGAGTATGCGGCGGACGCGTTGGCAAAGCGTGCCGGTGGCGAAGTTGTGCCGCTCCTGCTGCAGCTACTCGAGGAAGAAAGCCTCGCTGGACGATTGGGTGCTTGTGCGGCACTGCAGGCTCTCGGAGAGCGTGGCTCCGCAGCCGTGCCGGCGCTTCGGCAGATGCTTGCTCACGATGATCTCTGGCTGCGAATTCAAGCCGGTGAAGCCCTTGCCGCGATGGGCACGGAGGGTCGGTCAGCGGCTCCCGAATTACTGAAACTCCTGATCGAGGAGAATCCTCGAGACCCACGCGGCATGACGCAACGATATGCAGCGTTTCTCCTTTTTCACCGCGGCAGACTGGAGGGCGTCACCGGGCTCCTGAGCCGGTCACTTGACGGCATTGAGCGAGAACTGCTGTATGCCGCGGTGCGAGCCGGACTTCAAAATCAGGATGGTCGCGCACGGGGGGCGGTCGGATCAGTGTATGAGGTGCTCAGTTGGGAGGAACTGCAACCCCTTTTGCCGGCTATCTACAAGGCGATTGTGGAACCGGCACCCAGTGGTGAAATGTTTGCCGATGGTATTCGGATGCGCGGGCTGAAGTTGCTGGCTGAACATCAGGTGGCCGAAGGTTTGCCACTCTGTATTCCGATGATGGAACTCGATCGCTGGGGAAAGCAGGACCGTATCCGGCAGTGTCTCGAAGCCCTCGCTTTGTATGGCGGTGCGGCCCGTCAGGAATTACCAGCTCTGCGCCATCTTCAGCAGCAACTTCGCCAGCATCGAGAGGCAAAGTCCTTGTCAAAATATGACGGTGTGATTTCGACAATGATTGCCACGCTGGAAGTGGCCAACGAGGGCCCACAGTTGCGCAGTATCCAAAACCTGATTGCTCGATAAAACCAACCAATAACCACTGATGTTACTCCGGCCTGCGCCAAGAAATACCATGACAATTGTTTTCTACCGTCTTCTGGTTGCGATTGGTTGTCTGTGTGCCTTCCAGTCAATTGCGTTTGCCAGCCGTCCGCTGAAAGTTTTCATTCTGGCAGGCCAGTCCAACATGGAGGGGCATGCTCATGTGCGAACGCTCGAGCATTTGGCGATGCAGGAAGTGACCAGACCGATGCTGGCGTCGATTCAAGGACCCGACGGGGTGCCGATCCTTCATCAACACGTGTGGATCTCGTATCTTTCGGCCAAGGGTGTCAAGCAGGGGCGTTTGACCACTGGCTACGGAGCTGATGATCAAAAGATTGGTCCGGAGTTGACGTTCGGAATTGTCCTTCAGCAGGCCCTCCAGGAACCCATTTTGATCATCAAAACTGCTTGGGGCGGAAAGAGTCTTCATACCGACTTCCGTTCACCGAGTGCCGGGCCGTTTGCTTTTTCCGATGCCCAGTTGGAGCAGCTACGCCGACAGGGCAAGAGCATCGATCACGTGCAGGCTGACAAGACTGCGGCAACCGGACATTTTTACCGCCTCATGGTGAACCATGTGCGGGCGGTCTTGGCCGACATTCGTCAGGTCTACCCGGATTATGATGAGAAGGCGGGGTATGAACTTGCGGGATTTGTGTGGTTTCAAGGGTGGAACGACATGGTGGATGGAGGCGTGTATCCCGACCGCGACAAACCGAATGGCTACCACGACTACACTGTGAATCTAAGCCACTTCATTCGTGATGTGCGGCGGGACTTGCAGGCTCCCAACCTGCCGTTTGTGATCGGGGTGATGGGGGTGGGGGGGCCGACGGGAGACTATGCTCCACAACAGCAGCGGTATCGGGCCGTGCACCAAAACTTTCGGGATGCCATGGCGGCTCCGAGTAAATTGCCGGAGTTTGAAGACACTGTAGTGGCCGTGTTGACGGAGCAGTGCTGGGATCAAGAACTGGGCGATCTCCGGGCACGGCAGGCAAAGGTTCGCCAGCAGGCGAAGCAAGAGGCGAAGGAAGACCAGTTGGATCCTCAGGCTGCAAGGCAGTTGGAGGCTGCTATGGAAGAAAGAGCATTTACGGCCCGTGAGCGACAGGTGCTCGAGACGGGCATTTCCAATGCCGAGTATCATTATCTTGGATCAGCCCGTATTCTTGGCGCCATCGGCCAGTGTTTTGCCGAGGCGATGAAGGAACAGATTCGCCAGCAGTGATGCTGAAGGAGTGATGCCTCGATCGGGTCGCCCGCAAAGGATTCTGCCGCGACGGTTCTCCGTACCGTGTTTGGGCATGCTGCCTTTCAGGGGCGGCAGCAGGCGATCATCGATCGCACACTCGCTGGTGGCCATAGCCTCGTGCTCATGCCGACCGGCGGCGGCAAGAGCCTCTGCTATCAGCTGCCGGCGGTCATGCAGGAGGGCCTCACCGTCGTGCTGAGCCCCCTGATCGCCCTCATGAAGGATCAGGTCGATGCCCTCACCAGCCGTGGCATCGATGCCGGCTTCATCAACTCGTCGCTGAATAAACAGGAAAGGCAGGCTCGTCTCGCAGCCCTGGCCGCGGGCAGCTACAAGCTGCTCTACGTCACGCCGGAACGGTTTCAGAAAACTGACTTCTGTGACATGATCGGTCGGCGGCCGATCTCATTGCTGGCCATCGATGAGGCCCACTGCGTGAGCCAATGGGGCCACGACTTCCGCCCCGACTACACCCGGGTCGGAGACATCCGGCGACTCCTCGGCAGCCCCACCACCATCGCCCTCACAGCCACCGCCACTCGGGCGGTGCAGCAGGACATCATCCACCAGCTTGGCCTGGGGCCCGACGAAGTGGAACTATTTCACGAGGGTATCGACCGGCCCAATCTCACCCTCGCCGTGGAAGAGGTCTGGGGCGAGGAAGACAAGCTGCGGCGGCTCCGTGAAATCCTCGCGACCGATGCGATTGCCAGGGAGCAGGCTTCTGGGAGCCACATCATCTACTTCACACTGATCAAGACGCTCGATCGATTCAGCAGGCTGCTGGAAGCCGAGGGGCTGCCGCATGGCTGCTATCACGGTGGCCTCAGCGCTGCCGAACGAAGGCGGATGCAAGAGGCGTTTCTGGCCGGAGAGCAACGGCTGATGCTGGCCACCAATGCGTTTGGCATGGGGATCGACAAGCCCGATATCCGGACGGTCACACATGCCGAGGTGCCGGGGTCGCTCGAGAGCTACTACCAGGAAATCGGCCGGGCCGGCCGCGACGGCCTGCCATCGCGTTGCACCCTGCTCTACGACCAAAACGACCTGCCGATGCTGATGGAGTTTCTGCGCTGGGCCAATCCGGAGGCTGATTTTTACCGCCGCGTCTATCACGGGCTGGAGCACGACCTCGAGCGGATCAACGCCTTCGGCCTCGACTGGTTCAACGAACAGCTCGTGGGGCGACAGGCCCACCATGATCGTCGGCTCGACAGTGCGATCCTCATGCTCGAACGCTATGGCACAATCGCCCGTGGGAGCAACGCGGTGGGCGACCGGCGTCTGATCGAACTGCTCGGCGAGCTGCCGCCGTCACTTGCCGATGATGCTGATCGCGCCGCAAAGCTTCGCCGTGATCAGGAGAAATTACTGGCGATGGTCGAGTATGCCCGCTGGGAGGATGACCGCCGCACGTTTCTCGAAACCTACTTTCTGGGCGATCCGCCGGCGGATGCGTAACCACCATTGCCCGGGTCGGTCTTTCGAGCCCAGTGACGCTGGTGAGTCATGCCCCACCGTGATATCATAAAGACATGAAAACTAGTATCACGTCGGCGGGCCGGTCGCGCCGCGGTGGGGCGAAGCCGCCCGCCTCCGGAACGTTCGTCTTGCGGCTCGATCCCCGGCTGCATGCCGTGTTGCGAAACGAGGCTGCGACTGCCGGCGCGTCGCTCAACGAGTGGTGTAGCCGGGGCCTCGCCGCCCCGGGCGCAGCGGGCCTCGAGGCGGCAGCAGATGTCGTCTTGGCTGTCCGCGCCCGCCTCGGAGAGGATCTGCTTGGAATCGTGGTTTACGGGTCATTTGCCCGAGGAGACCTCACGCTCGATTCCGACATCGATCTCCTGATCGTGCTTGCATCGGGTGTCAAGATCACTCGGCCGCTCTACCGCGAGTGGGAGGACGCCGTGCCAGCGTGGGAGGGCCGCCAGGTCGATCTCCATTTCGTCCACCTACCGGATGCCGCGAGGCCCGTATCGGGCAGCTGGGCTGAAGCCGGCGTGTGCGGGATCGTGCTGTATGACCGTGATCTGATCGTGTCGCGGCGGCTGATCGACATTCGCAGCCGGATTGCCAATGGAGAACTCGTGCGGCGGATGGCGCAGGGCCAGCCCTACTGGATTCACGAGGGGCGTGATGCACAGTCCTGAATTGGCCGCTGACTACGTCCGCCGGGCGAAGGCCCGGCTGGCGGCGGTTGATGCGCTCTTTGCGGGCGAGAGTTGGGCAGATGTCGTGCGGGAGTCACAGGAGGTCGTGGAACTGGCGCTCAAAGGGCTTCTGCGGGCGGTGGGCATCGAGCCACCACGCATCCATGATGTGTCGGACGTGCTCCTCGCCGAGCGGCAGCGATTTCCCAAGGCGATCCACCGGCATCTCGACACGCTTGCGGCCGGCTCACGGACGCTCCGCCGCGATCGCGAGCTCGCGTTTTATGGGGCGGAGGATCTTACGCCCTCGGGGTTCTACTCGCAGGAGGATGCTGTGGCGGCTCGGGAGATCGCTCGCAGGACGGTTGCGACCGTCCTGCCCCATGTGGGCCACGGCGAATCGTGTTCTTGAATTGCTGCAGCGTCAGACGCCACCGCGTGGCTCAGGGGGCCTTGTGCCTTGCATGATCAGCCCAGGCGGGAAGGGCTGCTTCGTGCGTCACCGGAGACAGACCAGCGGCGGGCTGAAACGTTAATCGCCACGCATGGAGGCACATTGGCGGGTCCGCTGGGGTGAGCGTCTGCCGATTTCCAAGCTGCTTGTCTGGTAGATAGACCGGGTCACCCACAATCGGGTGCCCCAGATCCCACAGATGCACACGGATCTGATTCGTCCGTCCCGTGCGTGGTACGGCTTCGATCAGCGTTTCCCCATTCGCACACCGATGCAGCACACGGAATGCCGTCTCCGCGGAATCGCCATCGGCTTCGTCAACAACCCGAAAGCCATGCGCGGCCGGCTGGGAGGAGATTGGCTGCCGCGATACCGTTGCCTCCCAGGCAGGCTGCCCCACCACCCGACAGAGATAGGTTTTTTCTGCCGTGCCCTGCTCGAATTGCCGCTGGATCATCGTTGCTGCCTGACGGCTTCGTGAAAACACCACGACACCGGTCGTGTTGGAGTCGAGACGATGGGCCGGTGAGAGTCGCTCACCCGGAAAGGCCATGCTCAACAGGTGGGTCATGCTGTTGCGGTGAAACTGCCCGCAGGGATGCATCGGTAAAGGAGCAGGCTTGGAAAAGACGACGTACTCATCCTCCCAGGCGAGGATATCAATCGCCGCGTTGACTGCCGGCTCCATCGTGTTGGGCTCGAGCCGAGCCAATCGCTGTCCGCCGCGAACAATCGTCTCCGCGGTCAACGGCCCTCGTTGATCACAGATCAAACGCTTGTCGATGATCTCCAGCCATTCCGCCCGGGAAATGTGGGGGTGCAGGCCACAGAGAACGTCGATGAGCGTTCGTCGGTCATACTCCGCTGGCACATTGAGCGGCCGCGTATTGAGGTACGGGCCTGCTCCGGGAAGAGGATCCGCGACGGCGGCGATTGCCGCCCTTCGCGCGGCGAGTGAAACAGGAGCCGCGTCACCAGTCAGCTTTCGGCAAAAGGGACACGACACACCGGAGACATAGTGTTCCGACTGCTGGTCTTCCACGGTCAGTGGGTGTTGGCAGGCGAAGCACTGGGTGGCAGCCGTCTCTTCAAGCTGCGGATTGACGGCGACTCGTTGGTCGAACACGAAGCAGTCGCCGTCGTAATGTTCACCGCCGCACTCTTCAAAATACTTCAGAATGCCGCCGTCCAGCTGATAGATCTGCCGGAATCCTTCCTGCTCCATGAAAGGTCCGGCCTTTTCACAGCGGATGCCTCCGGTGCAGAACATGACGATCGGCTGGTGCTTGAGCGCCTCGGGGAGTTTTCGGACAGCCGCCGGGAAATCACGAAAATGGTCGATGCCGATCGGCTTCGCGCCGGCAAACGTCCCCAGGCGAACCTCGTAGTCGTTTCGGGTATCGAGCAACGTCACGGGGCGGCCCTCGTCGAGCCACTGCTTGAGTTCTTGGGCAGGGAGTTTCTTCGATGTGTACGTTCCCGGCATCACGCCAGGGACACCGAAGGCGATGATCTCTTTCTTCACCTTGACCAGCAGCCGCCGGAAGGGCTGGCGGTCACTGACACTTTCCTTGGTCTCGAGGCTTGCCAGCAGCGGATCACTGCGCAGCCGACCGATCAGCCTGTCGACACCGTCCCGAGAACCGGCGAGGAACAGATTGATGCCTTCCGGGCTCAAGAGAATCGTGCCCTTGAGGTGCTCGGTTTTGCAGAGCGACCGGAGCTCCTCCCGACGCTCAGCCAGCCTGTCGAGCGGAGCGAACAGATAGCCCGCAACATTGACAACCACTCCGCCTGTGCTGAGCTGTTGAGGCGATAATTCGGTGCCGGAAGTCATCGTCGCAGGATAGGCTTGTCGGCGGCACTTTCACAAGGTTCGGTCGACAAGGATCTGACAAACCGAGAAAGGTAGGTGAGGGGGTCGGCGAACGCTCGAGGAGCGTTGGGCGTATCCTCGCTCCGCGACGAGACTTTTGCCGTCCCCGAGCCGGCGGTACACAGAGGCGGAATGCGGTCTCGTCGGTCAGAGCACCGGGAGCGATGGCATCGGTGGACGGGAGGCGTGGGCGGCGGCGAGGTTGCCCACAAGCCGGGTGCAGATCGCCTCCAGATACGGCCGGGCGGCCGGGTCATCGAAGTTGGCCGACGTTTTGCCCGCGTCGCCGTGCTCACGGATCGGGATCTGGATCGGCACTTCGCCGAGGAACGGAATCTCGAGGTCTTTGGCCGTCCGCTTCGCCCCGCCGGTGCCAAAAATATCGTATCGCTTCTGCGTGTCGGGGCAGACAAAGAAGCTCATGTTTTCCACCATGCCCAGCACCGGGATATTCACCTTGCGAAACATCGCGATCGCCTTCGTGGCGTCGAGCAGGGCCACGTCTTGCGGCGTGCAGACGACGACGGCCCCGGTGAGCGGCAACGCCTGGGAGAGCGTGAGCGCGATGTCGCCCGTGCCAGGTGGCATGTCGATGATCAGATAGTCGAGCGGCCCCCAGAGCGTGTCGCGGAGCATCTGCGTGATCGCGCCGTGGAGCATCGGCCCCCGCCAGACCACGGCCTCACCCGGGGGCACCATAAACCCCATCGACATCACCGGCATCGGCTGGGTGGCTGCGCCGCCGGGAGCATGCATCATCGGCACGATCTTGCCCTGATCGATGGCAGGGCGGCCGGTGAGACCAACGAGGTGTGGCACGCTCGGGCCGTAGACGTCGGCATCGAGCAGGCCCACGCGGCTTCCGGCCCGGGCGAGGCCGATGGCGATGCTCGTGGCGATCGTGCTCTTGCCCACGCCCCCCTTGCCACTTCCCACCGCGATCACACACTTGGCTTCGATCCCGATCTGGCCGAGCTTCACGGGCGGCCGGTCGTGCGGCACGATCGTGACACTCACGGAAGGCACCTGCGGAAACCGCGACCGCAGTGACTCCTCGATGCGGCCCCGGGTCTGGCTCCAGAGAATTGCCGAGTGGGTTGTGAGGCCGACGGTGACGGCGATCGAGTCAGGGCCGCAGTCGATGCTCCGCAGCTGATCCATCTCCGCGAGCGGGCGGCCGGTCTCCGGATCGGTGAAATCGGCAAGGGCGGCGCGAACAGCTGCTGCGTCGGGCGTGGTGCTCATGGCGAGATCAGTCGGCGTGGGCAATTCGGGATTCGTCAACGGCCGCGGACTCGTCCGCGGCCGTCAGCATGTTGGTGGCCGCCGCACCGGCCCGAATGGCCGGCGTGAAGAGCCGCTTGGGCTGCACCGTGATCATAAGCACGAGCGCGAGACAGACCAGCATCCCGACACCGGCCGTCAGGCCACCATCGGCCTGCACGCCCTTCTTCGTTGATCGGAAATACATCGCCGCGATGATCCGCAGGTAGTACGCCGCCGCGATGGCCGCGTTGAGCACGAGGATGACCGCCAGCGCCACAAACCAGGCCCGCCGGCTGCCGAAGGTGATCGGGCTGGTCCAATCGACCTCGAGCGCCGCCGTCGCCAGCGTGAGCTTGCCCCAGAAGCCCGGCAGCGGCGGGATGCCGGCGAGCGAGAGCAGGAACAGCGCGATCGAGAAGGCGGCCACTGGATTGGTGGAGGAGAGGCCGTTGAGATCATCGACCTCAGTGATCTCCTCGCGGGGCGGCCGGGGGCCACTGCCACTGGACCATTCCGGCCAGACATGGCCGAGGTAGGCAAGGGCGGCGAAGACGCCGGCCGTTGCCAGCACGTAGGTGGCGATATACAGCAGCGTGGCCGACATGCCACCCAGGCCGATCGTCCACATCGTGTCGACCGCGGCCGCTCCGTCGAAGGGCCGTTCCGCCCGGGTGGCGGCTG
>JAQBZA010000046.1 GCA_027622795.1 Planctomycetota bacterium
GCCAGCGATCCCGCCGTGACCACCGTCGTCTCGGGCTGCACCTCCCGGCTGGCAACCTTGTAGGGGGCAAGAATTGGCATCACGGAGGCTACGCCAGGCAGCGTGGAAAGACCACTCTGCGAGGCGTCGCGTTCGTCGCCCACCACGGCCACGACAGTCCGCTCCGTGCCCACAATCACGTGCGGCCGCAGGCCAAGTAACTCGACCCGGGCAACAACATGATCGAGTTGCGACTGGGTGGCATCGGCATGCATGACGATGATCATTTCATAACCCTGCTGTGGTTGGAAACTGGCATGAACTCGAAGGCTCTGCTGGATGCTGCCGAGGTCATTTTTTATCGGTTGCAGCCGGCGCGGAACCGAAGACGGCCGGTACTACATCCCCTCGCTTGGCGGCAGCGGCAACCGTTGTGACGTCGAGGGAATCTCCGTCACCCGCGCCACGAATGACGTAGATCAGCTTTCCGTCTGGATTTGCGTTGCGGAGAATAACGCGGAGGATTTCCTCAGCCGGTTTGTTTTGCTCATTGAGGCCGAACGACTGGTTTTTCGTGATGCCTTCGAGTTGCAAATCACCCCCCAGAATGTTGATCGGGAGACCAATTTCTTCTGAGAGCATTTGCACTGATTTCTCGAGTGTGTCTCGGGGGAAACTGAGCGAGATCTTTTGTTGAAGTTTTTCCCGAGCCGAGGCTGGCTTCGTGGTCGGCGTTGAGGTTCGTGCCATCGTGGCTGGCGTCGGGCCAGACTGATTCGCCTGGGCGAGCCCAAGTTCGGCTGCCAAGGCGATGTTGTGGCCGGCCGATTGCGGGAGATAGGCATTGACGACCACTCCCCTTCCTTCGGCCCCGGCCCGCGTGTTGGCAGCTAGGAACCGCATCATGGTGGGGAGGCGGTTGATGAGCTTCCTACCGTAGTTCACGCCATCCAGCCCGGCTGTCCAGTCTTCGACGTCTCCAGCCAAAGCATCGACCTTGCTCTTGATGGCATCGGCCATCACACGTGCCGGCTCATCGACTGACTCCATGGCATCAAGCTCAATGTAGAACAGGTCACCGGCGTGAATGGAGAGGGCTGCAGCCCGCACGGTATCGCTGAAGAACAACTTGATCGGCTCGACAAGCTGGTCCAACGAACCGGTGAGGATATCGCGGCCTTCCGTGCGAAGATACTGCGGTGAACCGAACAGGGTGAGATGTCGCGACCGGTCGAGCATCCCTACGAGTCGCTCCATGTCGGGAGCCAAGGCGGCCCGTAAGTCACTTGAATCCCCCACCGGTGCGGCCCGTGCCTCAGCAGCCACGATTGCCTGCACGAGTTTCGTATTACCGCAGACGATCACATGCCCCTGCTCGGCCGGAGGGAGCCACAAACTGAACGTTGGTCCGACATAGACGTTTTCCTGCCCCTCTCGAGTCAATTCCATCCCATCAAGGGCGGCGACTATTGACTGCTCATTGGCCGGTTGTCCGAGTCGGATGGCATATGCTCCCACGACAGTGCCCGACGTATCGGCCTGCCAACCGGCCTGCACTGCTTCAATCTGGTCGAGACCGCAACCACTCACCGACTCCAGCAATCCGATGATTTCGGCCACCTGCGGGCCCAAAGCCTTGACGAACAGACGACCTTCCTCGTCAGCGACAAGATCGGCAGGACGGGCGAGCAGAATCAGTTGCGAGCCCGCTGGAAGGAAGGCCAATGCCGGCGGCGGACCTGACGTTGGGGACCCCCACGGCAGGCTGTCACTGGCAACCAAGTTCATGTTCATGGTTTCATCACCAGGAGCGCGGCCCCCGGCATTCACCGTTCCCGCTGGATTCGGCGACTCCTCCATCGGGGTGCGGCTTTCCCGTTCAGTCGGGGGCGCCGGAGATGAACCCATGGTCGGTGAATTTTTCTCGGTCGATACCGTTTTCAAAGGTTCCCGTTTCGGATCCTGCGGCATCTGTCCCTGCTGACGAAGCACAAGCACAATCACCACGAGCCCCACAGCCGCCACGCTCAAGAGGCCCGCCGTCGCCCAGATTGAGACACGCTTCTGCGCCCGCGGGCGGCGACCCCCGGCTGGAGCCGAGCTGTGCCGCAACGCAGCCGGCCGTGGGCTGCTCTCGGTGTTGATCATGGGAACGATCGCCGATGGTTCGGCAAACGGTGGCGGTGAGATTGTCATGCTCGCCGAATCGGGCGCGGCTACGGACACAACCGATCCTGCGTTTCCAGCCAGCGGTGAAGAAGGCACAGCAGACGCGGCTGGGGCAAGCGATTCCGGCGGCATTCCAACACAGGCAGCCAAGGCATCTGCCGCCTCGACCACCGAGCGATACCGCATTGCCGGGTCGCGGGCGGTCATTGTGGCTACCACGTCCGCGAGCGTTGCCGGGCCACCGGGTACGACCAGAGGGGGGAGGCCGTCTTTCGTAGCGTGGGCAAGCGTGCGCCGCGCATCTCCTTGCCAGCCGACAGGCTTCCCGGCGACCAAAGCATGCACGAGGCAGCCGAGGGCATAGATGTCGCTGTGCACCGTACAGACCGTGGACGGCGTGCCGAGTTCCGGTGCCACAAAGCAGGCCCGTGGACCCATCGCCTCGACTCGGTCTTTGAACTCGAGCGGCAACCGCGGCGGCTGCAGGTGGGGATCGCCGGCCAGCGGAAACTGGGCCAACCGCACGCCGGCCGCCCGTGCGTCGTGTGCATCCCGAGTCGACTCACGACGCAGCGAGGCCAGCGAAATACCACCGTGGACGTCGTCGAGTCGATGAAGTTCGGCCACCGCCCGAGCGACCTGCACGACGATTCGTACTGCCACTTCGACCGGAAGTCCGCCCTGTTCGGCCAACTCGTCGGCGAGCGTCTGCAGCGGAATATCTTCACAGATGATGACTCTGTGCGAGCCAAGCTTTTCGACAGCGATCGTCTTCGACAGAACGGGCGACCGGGCGGCATGGGCAATCGTGGTACGGCGGATAATCCCTGTCCACACATCCTGTTGTTTGCACAAGGAACGCTCCAACAATCGCAACTGCACGCGACGGCCAGAGCGATCCTCACGCGCCCGAAACAAGAGCCCTGGGCCCTCGGCATCGACCCGCGTCATGAGCCGAAAGGTTCCAATGAAAAACGGCCCCTGATCGCCTCGCGCGAGTCGTCTGGCCTGCCACGTCGAAAGTGCTCCCCGGCTCACCAGCCACTTCGCGGCCGCAACGGTGTCGGTGGCGGTAGACGCGCGCTGGAGTTGCTCAAGTTCGTCGGCTGCAACAAGCCGGCTTTCCGTGACAAGCTTCCAAAAGGTGTCGAGATTGGGAACGTTCATTGCTTCTTACACTGTAGCCGTTTGTGGGGCCACCCTGCCATCGCCGCCTCGCTTGTGGGGGAATGAGGGCGACCGATACGATGACCCCAGCGAACACTAGCTGCCCTGCATTGCTCTTTCTCCCCCTCGAGCCGCTCCATGAATGCCAGCACGGCCAACCAGATTTACTTTCGGCAGGCTGCCGACGAACTCGATCTCTCCGACACGATGCGGAGCCTTCTGCTCACCGCCAAGCGGGAGGTGCAGGTGCAGGTTGCGGCCGAACTCGATTCGGGAGCCGTGGCCACCTTCATCGGCTATCGCGTGCAGCACAACGACGCCCGTGGGCCGCTCAAAGGAGGCCTGCGGTATCACCCGGAGGTCGACCTTGATGAGGTGCGGTCACTGGCCGCCTTGATGACCTGGAAGACGGCCGTCGTCAACATTCCCTATGGCGGCGCGAAGGGGGGCATCGCCCTCGATCCGGCCACCCTCTCCACCCGGGAATTGGAGCGGGTGACCCGCAGCTTCGTCGATGCGATCCACGATCTCTTCGGCCCCGACGTCGACATCCCCGCCCCCGACATGGGCACGTCGGCCGAGGTGATGGCCTGGATCATGAACCAGTATGGGAAGTATCGCGGCTTCGCACCGGCCTGCGTCACCGGCAAGCCGGTGGAGTATCACGGCATCCCGGGCCGCGAAGAGGCGACCGGCCGCGGCGTCGGCATCGTCACGCTCAAACTGCTCAGCCGGCTCGGCCGCGCGATCCAGGGCACGACGGTCGCGATCCAGGGCTTCGGCAATGTCGGCACCCACACCGCCAAGTTTCTTCGCGATGCCGAGTGCCGCGTGGTGGCGATCAGCGACGCCAGCGGCGGCTACCACCGCGCCGACGGCATCGATGTGCTCGAGGCGTTGCGGTATGCCCGGGAGCACCGCGGCCGCCTCGAGGGCTTTGTCGGTGGCGACCGGATCAGCAACGTGGAGCTGCTTGCCCTTGACTGCGACGTGCTCATCCCCGCCGCGCTCGGCGGCGTGCTCACCGCGGCGAACGCGGAGGCGGTGCAGGCGCCGATCATCGTCGAGGCGGCCAACTCACCGGTGACGCCGGAGGCCGACATCGTCTTCGCTCAGAAGAACGTCACCGTGCTCCCCGACATTCTCGCCAATGCCGGCGGCGTGACAGCGAGTTGGTTTGAGTGGGTGCAAAATCGTCAGCACTACCAATGGGGTGTCAACCGGGTGCGGCAGGAGCTCGACCGGATTCTTGGTGAGGCCTTCGAGCAGGTCTGGCAGCTTTCTTCGTCACGGCAGGTCAGCCTGCGAACAGCCGCCTACATGCTCGGCGTCGGCCGCGTGGCCCGAGCCACGGTGCTCGGCGGCATCACCTGAACTGCCCCAGGAAAAACACATTGTGATCCTCAAAACAGAGACGGTAAGATTCGGAAGTATGGTTCTTTCACGCGGATCGATCCTGCTCCTGTTTGTCGCGCATCTCGTGATTCGAGCGGCGGCGGTGCCGCACATCCACGACACGTCGCACGGCCCAACGCCCGATCATGGGAGCCGCCCGCACATCCACCTCGGCGGCCATGGCCACCATCACGATCATGAGCATTCCGACCACGACAGCGGGTACCACACTCCCGCTGTGGTACAGGCCCCCACGGTGGCAGGCACGTCAGGCGACCAGATCGCTGTGACGTCTCCCTGCTGCTGCCACGACGACGATGCGATCGATGTGAGCATGATCGCACTGGCGGAAAGCCCCGGCTGGCGACGAGCATGGCCGGGGGCCGACTCTGACACGCTCCTGAGCCTGCCCGCACTCGCCACGGTGGTGCGGCCCGCGCCGGATGGTCATCGCGGTCTGTCCTGCCGACCGCCCGGTGATCCCGGCGGCATCATCCACCACCTCTTTCCGCACGTTCTGCGGATCTGAGCAACGCGTTCGCTGACGCGTCCCACGGCCCTCTGCACTGTCGTGGTGACGGACCATTGCGGTTTCCGTCTCATGCTCCCCTGCTTCGCGACTCCACCCCCGCGGGCCGCGAATTTCATTCACTTAGGTCCTCCCATGATTTCGCACGTGCTTCGCTTCCTTCGACGGCTCACTTTGTTTGCCGCAATCGGCGCACTGGCGGCCGGGTTGGCCTGGTCTCGCGACCGATGGCTACCGCTGCTCGAACAGGCCTGGCGGGGGAACGCATCCGCCACGTCCCGGGCCGATCACGATCCGCACGACCATGATCATGACCCGCCAGACGGCGGGCAGGACGTACTCGAACTCAGCCCCCAGGCCCGCCGCAATCTCGGCCTCGTCTCGCGGCCCGCCACGCTCTCCACCTACCGCAAAACGATCCTCGTGCCCGGTGAGATCCGGGATCGGCCGGGAATTTCTGATCGCGGCGTCACCTCCCCGGTAATCGGCATCGTGACCGAGGTGCATGCCTTCCCCGGCGACACCGTTCGCCCCGGGGAAAAACTCTTCACGCTCCGCCTGGTGAGCGAGTATGTGCAGAACTCGCAGGCAGAACTGTTTCGCGCGACTCGCGAGACGGAACTCGAACAGGAGAAGCGGACCCGTCTGGCTCAGGTCGAAAGTGTCATTGCCGGCTCCCGGCTGATCGAGATCGACCAGCAGCTTCGCCGGCTTCAGGCGGCGATCACGAGCCACCGGCAGGATCTGCTCGTGCGGGGGCTCTCGCCAGAGCAAATCAACGAGGCCGCCGCTGGCCGGTTCGTGTCGTCGATCGATATCGTCGCCCCGCCCTCTGCCGTGCCGCCCACCGCGGATACCGATCTCACCTACGAGGTGCAGGAGCTCAAGGTCGAACTCGGCACCCAGGTGCAGGCCGGCCATCTGCTTGCTGTGCTCTCCAACCATCGCCTGCTCTATGTCGTCGGCCATGCCTTCAAGGGCGAAGCTCCGGCCCTCGAGCGGGCCGCCCAGCACCGGTGGCCGGTGGGGATCGAGTTTGCCGAAGACGATCCCACCGGCTGGCCGCCCCTGCCGGAGGCGTTTGCGATCCGGCATCTGGCCAACATGATCGATTCCGCGAGCCGCACGTTCGATTTCTTCATTCCGTTGGAGAACCAGTCGCGGCGGTATGAGACCGGGGGCGAAGCCTTCGTGGTCTGGCGATTTCGGCCGGGGCAACGGGTGCGGCTGCATGTGCCGGTCGAGGAACTCGCCGACGTGATCGTGCTTCCTGCCGGGGCCGTCGTGCGTGACGGCCCGGAAGCCTACGTGTTTCGGCAAAACGGCGACCTCTTCAATCGCCTCCCGGTGCATGTGCTCCACGAGGATCGGCTGAGCGTGGTGCTTGCCAACGATGGCAGCGTGGCCCCGGGCTGGTATCTCGCCGAGACCGCCGCCGCCTCGCTCAACCGCGTGCTCGCGGCCCAGTCGGCCTCCGGCACTCCCGTCGGTGTCCACGTGCATGCCGACGGCACCGTCCACGGCGCTCACTGAGATCCCCCATGCTTGATGCCGTCATCCGTTTCTCGCTCCGCTCGCGCCTGCTGGTGCTCGTCATCAGCCTGGCGTTGCTCGTCTACGGCGGCTACCTGGCGACCCTGATGCCGATCGACGTCTTCCCCGACCTCGACCGGCCGCGGGTCGTGATCATCACGGAATGCGCCGGGCTGGCGACCGAGGAGGTGGAGGCGCTCGTCACTCAGCCGATCGAGGTCGCCCTCCTCGGCGCCAGCGGCGTGGAGGCCGTCCGCAGCCAGTCCACCGCGGGGCTCACCGTGATCTATGTCGAGTTCAACTGGGATGTCGATGTCCGCGCAGCCCGGCAGACGGTGCAGGAGCGGCTCACCACCGTCGCCGGAGTGCTTCCTCAGGGGATCCGGCCGCAGATGACGCCCACCGCCTCGATCATGGGCCAGATCGTGATCGCCGGCATGTTTCGCCAGCGCGGACCGCGCGGCGGTGTACTCGCGGTCGTGCCGGGCACGGCGTTTCTCGCGGAATGCACGGCGGATGACGATGCTGCCGCCGCAATCCGGGTCTGGCGGGTGCGGGATCGGCAGCGGCCGGCAACCTGGGAGCAGGTCACCTGCGACGCCGCGGCGTGGGATTCCACTCCGCTCCTCCCCGACCCTGCGGGTGAGACGCCTCGCGTTGCCCGGGTTTCGATCGCCGGCCGAAACCATGAGGTGACCTTCCCCACCGCGCTTGCGCGATCGATGAGCCTGCGGACGATCGCCGACTGGGTGGCCCGGCCGCAACTCCTCAAGATTCCAGGAGTCGCCGAGGTATTTGTGCAGGGGGGTGACCGCAAGCAATACCAGATCCTCGTCGATCCGGCGGCGTTGCTCGAGTATGGCGTCACACTGCCGGCCATCGAGGAGGCCCTGCGGGAGAGCAACATCAACACCAGCGGCGGCTTTGCAGTGACGGGTGAGCAGGAACGGCCGATCCGCATCCTCGGCCGGCTCGGCCCTGATCCGGCCCGCGTCGTGCGGGAACTCGGTCAGGTGCCGATCGCCACCCGCCCTGAGCGGACGGTGCTCCTCGAGCAGGTGGCAAGTGTGGTGGAGGGGCCCCAGTTCAAGCGGGGCGACGCCGCCATCGACGGCGTTCCGGGCGTCGTGTTCACGATCGCCAAGCAGCCGCATGTCGACACGCGGGCGCTCACCGAACGAATTACCGCCGCCCTTGCCGAGGTGGAGGCCTCGCTGCCCCCCGACGTCGTCGTCAACCCCGAACTCTTCCGACTCGCCAGCTTCATCGACCGCGGCATCTTCAACGTCGGCGAGGCCCTGGTGATCGGAGCGGTGCTCGTGGTGATCGTGTTGTTTCTGTTTCTGCTCAACCTGCGGACGACGTTCATCACGCTCACGGCGATTCCGCTTTCGTTGGTGATCACAACGCTCGTCTTCCGGCTGGCGGGGATGCTCTCCGGTACGTCGCTTTCGATCAACGTGATGACCCTCGGCGGGATCGCCGTGGCGATGGGGGAGCTCGTCGATGACGCCATCGTGGACGTCGAGAACATCTTCCGGCGTCTCAAGGAAAACAATGCCCGCCCCACCCCGCTGCCGGCCCTGCGGGTGGTCTACGAGGCCAGCCGTGAGATCCGCGGGGCGATCGTGTTCGGCACGGCGGTCGTGATCCTCGTCTTCCTGCCGCTCTTCGCCCTCTCGGGCATCGAGGGCCGCCTCTTCGCGCCGCTCGCCGTGGCCTACATCGTGTCGATCCTGGCCTCGCTGGTCGTGTCGCTGACGGTGACGCCAGTGCTCTCCTTCTATTTGCTGCCCCAGTCACGGGCCACGCACCGTGAGCACGAGGGCCTGGTGCTTTCCAGCCTCAAGGCCCTCGCCACACCGCTCATCCGCCTGAGCATGGCCATGCCGGGCCTGCTGCTCGTGCTCACCTGGCTCGGGGTAGCCGTTGCCGGCTGGCAGCTCTCGCGGCTCGGCCGCGACTTTCTCCCGCCGTTCGACGAGGGAAGCATCCTGGTCAATGTCACGCTGCCGCCGGGTTCGTCGCTGGAAGCGTCGAACGCCGTCTGTGGCCTCATCGATGCGAAGCTCCGCGGCCTGCAGAAGACCGACAATCGGCCTGCCGGAGAGATCCTGTCGTTTGTACGGCGGACGGGACGGGCGGAACTCGACGAACACGCGGCACCGGTCAACGCGAGCGAATACATCCTCGCCATGAACCCCGACTCCGGCCGCCACCGTGAGGAGATCATCGAACAGCTGCTTGATGATCTGGGCAGTGAGGTGCCGGGCGTGGCGATCGAAGTCGAGCAGCCGCTCGCCCACCTCATCAGCCATATGGTCTCGGGCGTCTATGCCCAGATCGCGATCAAGGTGCATGGCGACGATCTCGATGCGCTCGTGCGGACAGCCGAGCGGATCAAGCGGGCGATCCAGACGGTGCCCGGGCTTACGCCACCGGTGGTCGAACCGCTCCAAAAGACCGAGGAGCTCCATGTGCAGCTGCGGGCCGATGAACTCGCCTGGTATGGTCTCACCCGCGAGACGGTGGCCCGCATCATCCAGACGGCGCTGCAGGGGGAGGTGGTCTCGCAGGTGCTGGAGGGGCAGCGGCGGTTCGACCTGCTCGTGCGGCTGGAAGAGGAATACCGCACCGACTATGCCAACCTCGGCCGGCTGCGGCTTGATCTGCCCGACGGCCGGGGCCAGGTAGAGCTTCGCGAACTGGCCGACATCGGGCCGGGTGCGGGGCCCAACTCCGTCAACCGGGAAAACGCCCGCCGCCGCATCGTCGTCCGCTGCAACACGCAGGGCCGCGATCTGGCCGGCGCCGTGGCGGAGATCCGCCGCCGGGTCGATGCGGAGGTGACGCTTCCCGAGGGATCATTCATCGAGTACGGCGGCCAGTTCGAAAGCCAGGAGCGGGCCACCCGGCTGATCATCGTGCTCGCCGGGCTGTCGGTCGTGGGAATGTTTGTGGTGCTGATGCTCCTCTACCCCTCGGTGCGGATCGTGCTGCAACTGCTCAATGCTCTCCCCACGGCCTTCATCGGCGGGGCGATCGCCCTGGCCATCACGCAGCAGCCGCTTACGGTCGCGAGCCTCGTCGGCTTCATCTCGCTCGGCGGCATTGCCGTCCGCAATGGCATCCTGCTGGTCACTCACTACTTCCACCTCATGAGGGAGGAAGGCGAGGGCTTTTCGCAGGCCATGATTCTCCGCGGCAGCCTCGAGCGGCTCGCGCCCGTGCTGATGACGGCGCTCACGGCGGGCATCGGCCTTGTCCCGCTGGTACTCGGCGGCCAGGAGCCAGGCCGCGAGATCCTCTATCCCGTCGCCACCGTGATCCTCGGCGGCCTGATCACATCCACCTTCTGCGAGTTTCTCATCCACCCCGGTCTGTTCTGGCGATTCAGCGGCCGGGATGCCTCGAGGCTCACGCAGGCAGATGATTCGGAGAACGACCTTTCCTCAGGAGCATGATGATGCGTACCTACTCTTTTGTTTCGTCGACGTTTACCCTGGCCATCCTAACCACCGCGACACTCGGCCTCACCGGCTGCGGTCAGCCCACGCCGCCGGCTCCGGCCAAGGCCACCAAGCCGGCCACAACGGCTGTGCATGACGATCATTCACATGACCACGATCATGCCCATGGCGACCATGAGCACGGGGCCGGGCCGCACGGCGGCACGGTGGCCGACTGGGGAGGCGGGAAATACCACGTCGAGTTCACAGTCGATCACGACGCGAAGGAGGCAATAATCTACCTGTTGGGTGCCGATGAAAAGACACCCGCACCGGCCACCGTGGCCGATGGAAAGCTGCTGCTGACAATTCGCGAGCCAGCCTTCCAGGTCGAGCTGGCTGCCCGGCCGCTTGATGGCGAGAGCGGGGGAGCCGCCTCACGGTATGTCGGCATGCACGACAGCCTGGGCATCGTCCGTGAGTTTGCCGGCACGATCAGCGGCGCCGTCGATGGCACGCCCTACGCTGGTGACTTCGCGGAGCACGCCCATGAGCACGAGTGACCGCGGGAAAAGCCGCTCACGATTGCACGTCTGGAAAATGGTCGGCGGCGACCTTCAGCAGTGTGGCCGGATCGGCCAGCCGATGGAGCTCATCTTTCACCCCGAATCCACAAAACAGCGATCGCGTAAAGTATTACCAAACGCAAAAAGACTGTGAAAACTGGGTGGGGCGGCGTTATTGCCCTTCGATGCCGCAATCGGGGTCTGGTTTCCCGTGCATCCGGCAGGCGGCGCACCGCTCTTCGACCTTCCACTCGACCTTCGGCACCTTCCGCTTCACCTCGTGCTTCACCGGCACATGCCTGGTGCGCACCTCAGCACAGGTCGGCTTCCAGAGGAAGTGCCACCACGACCCGCATTCATCATGCTGGCATTGCTTCCCGCAGCAGACGCTCGGCCCAGGAATGCAAAACTCCTCGCATTTGTAGCCCCAGCAGACCTTCGTGATCGTCTTCTCCGTCATCGTTGGTACGCAGACTTTATGCACACAGTCGCAACTTCCGCAGTCGTCGCAGTGACCATCGGGCTTCGGTGCTGCTGGCTTCTCCTCGGCCGTGGAGGCCACGGCCAGCAGCATGGGGATGATCACGGCGATCGCCGCCGACCAACGTTGCCTGTTCATGGGCTTGCTCCTTCCTGCCATCTATGATCTGAGTCTCTTCCTTGGCATCAGAACTCAATCTGAAAGCGGGTGCCGTAGATGTCGAACGGGGCGTAACCGTAGCCCACGTAGTTCGGCATGCTGTGGATCCAGTTGAATTGCACCCGGGTAAAACGGTTCCACCACCAGTTCACGCCGACGGTCGTCTCGTTGAGGATGCCGGCATTCGGTGACGGGGGCATTGCCGTCGCTGATCCGGGCAGAATGTTGCCTTGCCGCACGTTCACACCCGAGAGATCGACATAGGAATAGCGGGCCGCGATCTCCCACGCCCCCCAGCCCCGGATCCGTCCTTTACGACCGGTGCCGAAGAATGGCGTGAAGGGTACGACGTTGTAGTCGAACACGCCCGCCTGCTTGAGATAGCCAATACTTTCCCCGGTCAGCATGTAGCCACACTGGAAATAGGCGGTGGGCTGCATGATGGTCGGCCCGCCGAATTGGTTCACCATCTCCAAGATCGCCTCGGTCTGGAAATGGGCCGGCCCGGCGTTGCCGGCCAGTTCGAGGTGGAAAAAGCTGAAGTTGTTGGCCAGGATTCGACCCGTATCGAGGACGAGTGGCGTGCCGGCCCCCGTGAGTCCAGACCCGACGGCATCACCGACAAAAAACTCGGGGAAGATCGCGGACCGATAGGTCTTGGCAAAGGAACCACTGCTGCCCGCCCCACCCACACTGCTGTAGTTGTAGCCGCCCCCGACATGCAGCAGATAACGGCCATCGGTGAGATCATCGTAATACGGCAGATGGGTGACCCTCCCCGCAAACGATACGCCGCCATTATTGCCAATCTGCGCACCGTTGCGGTTGTCGCCAATCGTTGCGTACGACGTCTCGCTGCCATTCCAAAAGGTCAGCCCGGTGGCATAGACGCTGTAGGCCCAGGCGGTGCGTTCATCTTCGCTCATCGCGTAGGCCATGATGCCCGGGCGGCGAAAGGGCTCGGTCGCCTGGAAGGCGGCGCTCCGCTCCAGAAACTCGAGATGCCGGACACTCGTCCAGCTGTCCATCGTGCCCGGCTGACGAAACTGCCCGATGCGGAGTGTGCCGAAGAAGGGCAACTCCGCCTGCTCACCCCACACGTCCATGAAGCTCGGATGCCCGGCGGCTGCGAAGTCCATCTCGATCGAGTACCCAGTGAACTCCGTCAGCTTGCCGATCGCCTGGAGTCGCGTCCGACGAAAACTGACACCGTCGTAGGCGTTGCCGATGCGATTGCGACTGGCAGCCCCCTGGCTGAAGAGGCCGTCGTCCAGCTGGAAAAATCCACTGAGCCGGATCAGCGGCAGCGGAGCCTCCCGACCCTCGAGCATTTCAAGCCGCTGCTGCGCCTCCTCCAGCCGCTTATCGAGATTGCCGACCTGGTTGGGATCGAGCACGGTGCCTTCGGGAGGCGTGAAGACCCGGGGTAGACGTCGCTCCGGAATCCGCGTTTCGAGATTGCCGATCTGATCGGGATCGAGCACGGGGCCGGTGGGGATCTCGGCTCCGGAAATGGGCTCCGGAGTGAGGACCCGCGCGCCCAGATTTCCAGCCTGATCAGGATCGAGCACGGGAGCCGGAAGCTGCTCGGAATTCTGGGCCGCCCCCACCCCGGCTCCCAGGGACAGGAGGGCCGCCGCCATTATCATCACCGACCACCACCAGCCACAGCGGGGAGAACAACAGTCATTGCAGCAGACGGAATGCATACCAGTGGCCGGGGGAGGAATGCGGTTTGCCTCCCCTTCTATCGGCAGATTTTGCCCAACCGGAAAAGCCGACGGGAAAGAAACCTGTTGCCTGCCCCATCGACGGGGCACAGCTTGCGCAGCTTTCTTCGCC
>JAQBZA010000047.1 GCA_027622795.1 Planctomycetota bacterium
GCTGTGGGAGCAAGCGCAGCCATGGATGGCGAAGCGCAGCGGACACGGCAGTGAGCGGAGCCCCGGATGGGCGCAGCGAACGTCCGACGAGAGGGCGTAGGCAGTCCAGTGCCGGTTGGGCGAGTTGAGATTGAGCAACCCGCTCTCTGATGAAGCCATGCCGGCTCGTCAGGCGTCAAAATAGAGGCAGAACTCGTACGGATGCGGTCGGAGACGCATCGGGGCGATTTCTTTTTCCCGCTTCAGCTTGAGCCAGGTGGCGATCACGTCTTCGGTGAACACGTCGCCTCGGAGCAGGAAGTCTTGGTCCTGCTCGAGGGCGTCGAGGGCCTCGTCGAGCGAGCCTGGGGCCTTGGGCACATTCGCCAGCTCCTCCGGCGGCATGTCGTAGATGTCGCGATCGAGCGGATCGCCGGGGCTCATCTTGTTCTGGATGCCGTCGATCGCGGCCAGCAGGAGAGCCGAGAAGGCGAGATAGGCATTGCACGTGGGGTCAGGGCACCGGAACTCGATCCGTTTCGTCTTCGGGCTGGCCGAATACATCGGAATCCTGCAGCTGGCCGAGCGGTTCCGCTGCGAGTAGGCGAGGTTCACCGGGGCCTCATAGCCGGGTACGAGCCGCTTGTAGCTGTTGGTGGTGGGATTGGTGAGGGCGAGCAACGCCGGGGCATGCCGCAGGATGCCGCCCAGCGCATGGATCGCCATTTCCGAAAGCCCGGCGTAGCCCGAGCCGCCAAAGAGCGGCACACCCTCTTTCCACAGCGAGATGTGGGTGTGCATCCCGGAGCCGTTGTCGCCGTAGATCGGCTTGGGCATGAAGGTGGCCGTCTTGCCGTGCCGCCGGGCGACATTGCGGACGATGTATTTATAGAGACACATCTGGTCGGCCATGCGGACGAGATCCTGAAATCGCATGTCGATCTCGCACTGGCCGGCGGTGGCCACCTCGTGGTGCTGGGCCTCGACGTCGATCCCGCACTGGATCATCGTCTGCATCATCTCGTTGCGGACGTTCATCAGCTGGTCGGAGGGAGGGCAGGGAAAGTAACCCTCCTTGTGCCGCAACTTGTAGCCGAGGTTCGGCGACTCGACCCGACCGCGGTTCCACTCCCCTTCACCCGAGTCGACATGGAAGTAGCCCTCGTGAGAGTTTTGATCGAACCGCACGTCATCGAATACGAAAAACTCCGCTTCCGGTCCAATGAAACAGGTGTCAGCGATACCGGTGCTCTTGAGATAGTTCACCGCCTTCCGGGCGATGTTGCGGGGATCGCGGGTGTAGTCTTCGCGTGTGATCGGATCCTGCACCATGCAGATCATCACCAGCGTCGGCAGTTCCGCGAAGGGATCAACGATCGCCGTGTCGGGTACCGGCACGAGCAACATGTCGCTCTCATTGATTGCCTGCCAGCCGCGGATGCTCGACCCATCGAAGCCGAGCCCGTCTTCGAACATTTCCTCCTCGAGTTTGCCAACCGGGATCGTGAGGTGCTGCCAGGCGCCGAGAAAATCGGCAAACCGCAGATCGACCGCCTTCACTTCCTTCTCGCGGCACATCGCGAGCACTTCACGGGGCTTCATCGAAGATCTCCTTGAGGAACGCCCATCATACCTGCTCGCCAGATCGGCCTCCTGCTAGTCGCCGAGCCGCACCGCCCAGCCGTCGCCCACCGTCTCCAGCCGTAGGCAACCGGCAAGGAGGTCTCCCGTGACCGCGAGCACGAGTCTGGATGCGTCCGCCAGAGACTCGGTATCGAGCACGACCGACTCAAATGTGCCGGCATCGATGCGTCGGGCAAACCCACGGTTGTGCGAGACCTCTGCGCCATCGGTTTCGAGCCACTCGAGCCGATGCCGAGGCAGTTCCCGTCCAGCGACCACGCCCGCCCCCCCCTGCGGCACATCAAGCAACTTCCACGTACGACAGGCCGGTCCGTCTTCGAGCAGAAGGTCGAAATGGCGACCACCGCCGTCGTCAGGATGGCCGACATGTTCCAGCAGCACAAATCTCGGCATGCCCGACGATCAGACGATCTCGTACGCCTGCTCCTGGTGTTCGGCGAGGTCGAGGCCACCCCGTTCCACCTCCATCGGCACGCGCATGCCGACGAGCCGATCGACGACAATGAAGGCGGTGATCGATACGACGCCGCTCCACGCGGCGGTCACGAGCAGACTCTTGGCTTGCGCCCACACCTGGCCTCCGATGGTCATCCCCTCAGCCAGACCCGAGCCACCAAATTCCGCTGCCGCAAACACACCGGTGAGGAGTGCCCCGACGATGCCGCCGATGCCGTGCACGCCGAAGACGTCGAGGCTGTCGTCGTAGCCAAAGCGATGTTTGACTTTTGTCGCGAAGTAGTAGCCAGCTCCGGCAGACGCGGCGCCGATCACAATCGCCCCCAGTGGGCCGGCAGTGCCGCTGGCTGGCGTAATCGCTACAAGCCCAGCCACCGCGCCGGTGGCAATACCCAGCGCCGAGGCCTTGCCATGGGCCCACAGTTCGATGAGCATCCAGACTATCGCCGCCGTGGCAGCCGCGAGGTGGGTCACCAACAGCGCCATGGCGGCCGTACCATCAGCCGCCAGCTCACTCCCGGCATTGAATCCAAACCAGCCGACCCACAGCATGCCCGCCCCCATCACGGCGAAGGGAAGGTTGTGCGGCCGCATCACTTCGCGAGGGTAGCCACTGCGACGCCCGATCATGATGCATGTTACAAGCCCAGCAATGCCAGCATTGACGTGCACCACCGTGCCACCCGCGAAGTCGAGCACGCCCCAGCCATGGAAGAGCGCTCCCTCGCCGGCCCACGCCATGTGGCAAATCGGCAGGTATGAGAAGGTGAACCAGATGACCGAGAAGAGTAGCATTCCCTTGAACTTCATTCGCTCCGCGAAAGCGCCCACCACAAGGGCCGGCGTGATGATCGCGAAGGTCATCTGAAAGGCGAGGAAGAGCGACTCAGGGATCGTGCCACTCACGGAGTCGATCGTCACCCCCCGTAGCAACGCCTTGTCAACATTGCCGATCGCCCACTGCCACTGGCCACCATCCCCGAAGGCGAGACTATAGCCATAGAGCACCCACAAGAGTGACATCACACCGGCGATCGCGAAGCATTGGACGAAGATCGAAAGCACATTCTTCGATCGCACCAGGCCGCCATAAAACAGTGCCAGCCCCGGCAACGTCATGAACAGCACCAGCGCCGTTGCTACGATCATCCACGCGGTATCGGCACCATTGATCACATCCGCCATCATCCAATCTCCAGAAGGGTGTTTTCGGCAACGCCTGCTCAGTATTCCTCGCCGCCGTCAGCCGCTCCACCGCCGGGCAAGGCCAGGGGCTTCGGCTTGTGACGCACCGCCCGGCGGGCATTCTCATCCCGGAGCCTCTCCACTGCGGCCTCAAGGCTCATCGCACCAAGATCGCCATCGATTCGGTCGCGAAGGCTCACCGTGCCGGCCGCCTCGTCCCGCGGACCGCAGACGACCATCATCGGGATCAGTTCGAGTTGGGCGGTGCGGATCTTGGCGCCAAGCTTTTCGGCAGCCAGATCAACGCCAGTCCGCAGGCCGGCCGCCTCCAGCCGCGCCTGCACCTGCCTCGCATAGGCCTCGCTCTTCTCGCTCACCGGAATCACCCGCACCTGCTCGGGGGCCAGCCACAACGGAAACGCGCCGGCGAAGTGTTCGATCAGCACGCCGACAAACCGCTCCAGGCTGCCCAGCGGCGCCCGGTGGATCATCACCGGCTGGTGCTTGGCGTTGTCGGCACCGACGTATTCGAGATCAAACCGCTCCTTGCTCGGCAGGTTGTAGTCGAGCTGTACGGTGCCAAGTTGCCATTCGCGGCCCAGCGAATCATGGACGACGAAATCGATCTTCGGTCCGTAGAAGGCAGCCTCTCCCGGCTCCGGCTCACAGCCCGGCAAATTCATCCGACGGGCCACCCGTTCGATCGCGGCCTCGGCCTCATCCCACCGCTCCGGCGGGCCAACATACTTGTCGCTTGTCGGATCGCGGAAGCCAAGCCGCACGCGGAAGTTGTCGAAGGCAAGGCTCTCGAGCACCTTCAGCGTAAAGTCGATGCAGCCCTCCACCTCCTGCTCCACCTGCTCCGGCATGCAGAAGATATGGGCGTCATCCTGCGTGAAGCCGCGGACCCGCGTCATGCCACCGAGTTCACCTGACTGCTCATAGCGGTAGACAGTGCCAAACTCGGCCAGCCGCAGCGGCAGATCCTTGTAGCTGTGCGGCCGGGCCTTGTAGATCATCGTGTGATGCGGGCAGTTCATTGGCTTGAGGAGGTACTGCTCATCCTCATGCATCACGATCGGCTTGAACTGGCTGTCGGCGTAGTAGGGATAGTGGCCCGAGATCTTGTAAAGATCGACCTTGCCAATGTGGGGCGTATAGACCGGCTCGTAGCCACGGGCGGCGAGTTCCTCACGGACAAACGCCTCGAGCGTCGCCCGCAGGGTCGCTCCCTTCGGCATCCAGAGCACGAGGCCCGAGCCAACCAGCGGGCTCGTGGTAAAGAGATCAAGCTGCTTGCCGAGTACGCGGTGGTCGCGTTTGCGGGCTTCCTCGAGCGCTGCCAGGTGGGCATCGAGATCCTCCCGGGAAAACCAGGCGGTGCCGTAGAGCCTCTGCAGCTGGGCGTTGTTGGCGTCTCCCTTCCAGTAGGCGCCGGCGATATTGGTGAGCTTGAAGGCTCCGATGCAGCCGGGGCTCGGCACATGGGGACCGCGACAGAGATCGACAAACTCTCCCTGCCGATAGAAGGAGAGCGTGGGGTGCTCGGCCAGGCCGGTCTCGATGTGTTCGGCCTTGAGCGGCTGGTTGAGCCCACGGATGATCTCGACCGCCTTTTCCCGCGGCACCTCCACCCGCTCGAAGGCTTCGTCTTCCTTGATGATCTTCTTCATCTCGGCTTCGATTGCCGGCAGGTCTTCATCGGTGATCGGCCGCTCAGCCCGCATATCGTAATAGAAGCCCTCGCCGACGGTGGGGCCGAAGGCCAGCTCCACGTCCTTGAAGAGCCGCATCACGGCGCGGGCCATCACGTGCGCTGCTGAGTGTCGCATCACGGGAAGAGCCCGCGGGTCGCCCGTGGGGAGCGGTTCGAGCACCGACTCCCCGGCTTCGGGCAGCGGTGTGTCGAGCCCCACGGCTTTCCCGTTGAGCAACGCCGCGATCGGCCGCTGCTTTTTCTTCGGCTTCGGTTGATCCGCGTTGGCGAGATCGGCGAACACATCGGCTACGCGGGCTGGCGAGGAATAGTCGCGAACAACGCCGTCGGGAAGGCGAACAGTGGGCATGGCAGAGACCGTAGACCTTTGAAAAACTCGACAGTATCCCCGGTGGCGCAGCCTCGACAAGGGCATTCCGCCGCGCCGGATCGGCCACGCTTGACTGGGGCGACCGGTCGCGCGAGACTTTGGGAACGGTGACCGGGCGATTAGCTCAGTTGGTTAGAGCACCAGCTCGACAAGCTGGGGGTCATAGGTTCGAGTCCTATATCGCCCACTCCCCTCGGCAGAGAGCCTCGGAAATCTTCGGGTTTCCGGGGCTTTTTGCCTTTCCTCTGATTCCATTTCCTGCCTCTGGCCTTGCGGGTCCGACCGCGGACCTGCCGCCCGTCGCGAAAACGGCTGCTCCTACCGCTCCCGTCCAGGCTCCTTCCGATCAAGTGCCAACACCTGCCCATCCGCGAGAAGTCGGGATTTCAACCGCTCGTAGGGAAGGTCCTGTACCGCGAGCCCGGCATCAAGAGCCATGACCGCGGCCGTCGCAGCCGACTGGCCCAGAATCATGAATACCGGCTCCATGCGAATGGACCCGTAGGCAATGTGGCTGGATGAAACGCAAATTGGCACGAGGAGATTCTCACACTCCACTTTGCGGGGCAGCACGGCACCGTAGGCGATCTCGTACGGCCGTGGCACCCGCACGCCAATGTCTCCCTCGTTCTGAACATAACCATCCGGCGTCACATAGCGCTGCACGTTGTGCGAGTCCAGTGTGTAGGAGCCCATGCCGATGGAGTCGGGCGTGGGGCGGGTATCGAGCGTGTCATGCTCAGTCATCACATAGGTCCCGATCATCCGCCGTGCTTCACGGACGTAGATCTGGTGCGGCCAGCCCCCGTTGTCAACAAACTCATCCTTCGGAAGACCCCATTTTGCCATCGCCACCCGCACGTCTTCCGGGACCCGAGGGTCGTTAGCCAGAAAATACATCAGACCCTGCTGATACCTCACATGCTCCGCAAGGATCTCCCGACGCCGCTCATAGGAAGCAGTGGGATAGTCATAGTTCATGCCGATGTTGTCAGTGCTGAATGGGCCATGGTTGTTGGTATCTGTCTTGAAGTTCTGGATTCGATCAAATTTGCCAAACTGCTCACGCCACCCAGTGGCAAACACTCTCAACAACAACTCGTACTCGGTTGGTTCGTAGCCGTCCGGCTTGGGAAACGGAATCCGGTTGGGCTCATGGTCGGTCAGGCACATCCGATAACAATACGCCTGAATCCGTCGGTCGCCCTGCCCTTTTTCACCCGGGGCAGCGGCGCTGATGCGGGGCAGCAAACCACTCGTCGGCTGTCCTGGGACGACGTATGGATCCACCGGACTCTGAAACCAGTGCTTGTGGTGAAGGACCCCAACCTGGATGCCGTTCCATCGCTCTCCGTACACGGCGTTGGCTTCCCGCCCAACGTGGAAATCAACACCGGCGAGAGCCATGAGATCACCTTCATAGGTCGCGTCGAGAAACATCTCTCCCCGGTAGGTCTTCCCGCTCATCATGGTGATCGCCCTGATGCGTCCATCCTGCATGGTGATCCCACGTGAACTGTCACGATCGAGCCATTCATCACGATGCACAGGAATCTGGTGGTCCGCGACCAAATCCTCAAACACTCGTTCGGCGACATGCGGCTCGAAAACCCACATCGTCGCACGGTCGCCGTCCCCACCGGGAGGACTCTGATTGCGGTTGCCGAAATCGGATTGCTTCTGCCAGCGCCACGCCTCGGGCCGCTGGTAGTGCTGCCAGACATGTTCGTAAAACTCACGGGCGATTCCCCCGATGGCGTTTTTGTCACCGGAGTCGGTCCACCCGAGCCCCCCGGCAGAAAGGCCGCCCAGATGACGGTCAGGCCCCACGATGATCACAGTCTTCCCCATGCGTCTGGCTTGCACTGCTGCCACCACCCCGGCACTCGTGCACCCATAGACGATGATGTCGTGGTCCACTTGCGCCGACGGGGCCGGCTGCGCACTCGCGAGACGCAGTTTCTGAGCCAGTGTCTTTTCCAGATCCTCAGGTGATGCGGGCCGCACGACAAGCTCGCAGTGCGGCAGGAGGGACCGCAGGGCCGCCACATCGGCGGCCGGAATATCGACCATTTCGAGGATGACACGTTTCAAAAGTGGCAGCCCCTTGAGTGGCGTTAAGTCGGCCGCCGAGAACCTTGCCTCGGTAAGCTCCAACTGCTCCAGCGACTTCATCTGGGCCAGCAGCGGTATCGTGGCGGCATCAAAACTCGCTGGCGGTGACTCCCCCCATAGCGGCAGTCGCTGCCCCAGACGCAACCCTGTGAGACGTGTCAGTTTCAGAAGATGACGGTTGCCGGCCTGTGTCTGACGGGTGTGCCAGGTGCGAAACTCACGCAGTTGGATCAGTGTGCCGACAGCCTCCAAGGCCTCATCTCCCGCGGTCGAGCCGGCGAACGTCAGTCGCTCAAGCTGTGTGAGCGACTGCAGGTGTTCAAGCCCTCGTCCGGTAAACGTGGAGAGGTTCCATGACGGATGGAAAAGAGCCAGATTCTTGAGCTTTTTCAAGGCAGAAAAATGGCGGTATCCGTCATCACTGAGCATCGTCTGATTGGTACTCAGATCCTCGAGTTCAGTCAGGCCCGACAAGAGCGGGAGTGTCGTGTCGTCGAGTGTTCTCCCACTAATGGTCAATCGCTTGAGCGAATGCACACTGCCCAAAAGCCGGTAATCCTCCGCCGTGAAGGCATCGGCGGCAATCTGGATCTGCGTGATCACTCCGTCAACCTCGGTGACCTTGGCCCCAAGTTGCTCAAGCGACTCACGCGGTTGATCCGCCCTGGCCCACCCAACCCCGAAGACTCCCCACACGAGTGCCACCACCAACCAGCGGGCGTTTGTGTCTCGATCCATCACGAGAGTTCCTCGTCTGCTTTCCTGCTGGTCATGTGACCAGGAAACTTTTTTACTCACACCGACTCAAACCCACGGATACCCGTGGTCGTGCTGCTGCCAAATGTTTCCACGCCCAGCCCCATCTGACGGGCCAATGCCACGAAAAGATTCGATAGCGGTGTATTGTTGGCTTCGTCATGGGCCAGGTACTGACCGTGTCGAAAGCCGCCCCCAGCCACCAGCGTGGGCACGTTCCGGGCATCGTGGCTGCTGGCATTGCCGAGGTTCGAGCCAAACAACACGATCGTCTGATCGAGAAGGGTGTTGCCCTGCTCCTCGATGCCTTTGAGCCGTGTCAGAAAGTCATTGAAGGCAGTGAACTCTGCCTCTTCGATGACCCGCAACTCTTCGATCTTGGCTGGATCCTTGCCGTGATGCGACAGGTTGTGCCAGTCGTTTCGTACCCCCGGGATCGTCGGCACGGCATTCATGCCACTGAGTTGAATCGTGATCGCACGTGTTGCATCTGACTGGAGTGCCAACACGATCAAATCGCTCAGCAGCCTCTGCTTCCCGATCGCATCGTTGCGATCGGGAAGATCCTTCGGCTCCTCGGCCGTCGTCTCCGGCTTGGGCCGTTTTGCCCACCGCTGCGCCTGCTGCAACCGCAACTCGAGATCACGGACGGCTGTCAGATACTCATCGACTTTTCGCCGGTCACGAGCGCCCACCTTGTGCTCGAGTTTTTTGGCCTCGTCGAGCACGGTATCGAGAATACTTCGGCCACGCTGCAACCTCCGCACTTCACGAGTGACCTCCGCCTCTGAGCCATTGAGAAACAGCGCCTTGAAGAGGCGGGCGGGCGACGTCTCACCGGGAATCTCGACTCCATTGGATGTCCACGACATCGATCGTCCGCTCGTCGACAACACCAGGCTTGGAAACCGGGTCTGCGTACCGATCGCCTCGGCGATGAGCTGATCCAGGGAAACCGTGTTGCGGAAGCCGGCCAGCCCCGGCCTGCGGGCCGCCGTCAGCCAGGTCAGTTCAGAAGCATGCCCGTTATTCCCCTGCTGCTCGGGATGCGACAGGCCCGAGAACACCGTGAAGTCTTGGCGATGTTGGCTGAGTCGCTCGAGATACGGCGATGCTTCATACGCCGGGCCGCTGGAGTCCGGGAAAAAGTACGGGCCATGAAAGCCGAGCGTGGCACACGCCGCAACAAACCGTCTTGGCACGGCCGGGGCCGCGGCCCGTGCCCAGGTCGGCGTCATGGCTTCCAAAAATGGGAGGCCGAACATGGCCGCGCCAGTTCCTCTGAGGAAATGGCGGCGCGACAACGGGTCACGGGTGGCGACGGTGGGAGCGTGCATCATGAAAATCCTCGGGCGTGTTGTCAGTCGCTATTTCGTGCGGAAGGTTTCGCTGGCCACAACCTCGCGAAGCAGATCCCGCACACGGTATCTCTGTGGCTGTGTGGCCATCATGATCCGCTCGATTTCTGGACGATCGGAAAAGCCCATTTCCCGTCCGGTCGCGAAGGTCAGCAGTTTCGTGGTGAAGGCTCGAGCGAGCGTCTCGGGATCCTCCGCCAAGCGATCACGAAACTCCTCAAACCCTGAAAATGTCCGGCCGTCAGCCAGCACGCCGGAGGCGTCGACGGGCTGGCCCAACCGGTAGTGAACCCGCATGCCGTTGATCTCCAGATCGACCCGCTCCCCGCCATCCAGCGCCCGGAATCGTTCCCGCCAGCCACCGATTGGATCGAAGCACTCGAGGGCAAATCCGGGGGGGTCGATCTTCCGATGGCAGCCCTGACAGCTCCCGAGGCTCCGGTGCTTGTCGAGGAGTTCCCGCAGCGTCGTCGCTCCCCGGATGTCGGGCTCAACACCGGCAACGCCCGGCGGGGGTGGAGGAGTGGTTTGGCCCAACAGCCGCTCTATGACCCAAACGCCCCGCACCACGGGAGACGTGTTTGTGCCATTGGCAGAGACCTTCAGAATGCTTGCCTGACCGAGCAGCCCACCGCGAACGCTGCCGACCGGCAGTGACACCGGCCGCAGTTCCGGACCCTCCACACCCGGAATGCCATAGTGCTCAGCGAGCCGACCGTTGAGCATCGCCCACTCGGGCTTGACGAGGCTGACAACGCCCAGATTTTCATCGACGAGACGGCGAAAAAAAAGCCGTGTTTCCTCGAGCATCGACCACTGCAAATAGGGATCACACTCCGGAAACAACTGCCGGTCTGGTGCGGTGAAATCGATCTCCCGCAGGTTCAACCAGGCATCGGTGAAATCGACGATGAATCGCCCGCTGCGCGGATCGTCCAACAGGCGCTCTGCCTGGGCCTGAAGCACGCCGGGGTCAACGAGCTGGCCGGCCGCCGCGAGGGCAAGCAGTTCGTCATCGGGGCCAGACCGCGTCAAGAAGTACGACAGCCGGCTGGCCAAGGCGTAGTCATCCAGATGGCCCGGTTCCTCGCGCAGATAGAGAAAGTCGGGCGCACAAAAGATGGCAATCACTGCTGATCGCAGTGCCTCCTCGATCGACGAGCCTTCTGCCAACTCGGCGGAAAACAGATCCAGATAGGGGCTGATCCGCTCCCCACCCACCGGATGACGAAACGCCCGTGAAGCCACACGCACGAGAATCGGCTTGACGGCATCCCGCGGCTCAGCGGCCGCGATCATGAACTTCGGCTTGTACCACGGCTTCGTTCGCTCGTCAGGATTTCGCGGCTCGACTTCCTGTCGATCGAGTCCGCCCAATATCAGGTCGTGTCCGCGCCCCGGAAACTGGTCGGTGAGTGGTCCCTCGATCTCGATCTGCTGAATCGCCAACCCCGGCCCCTGGTATTCCGACACCGGCATTTGCTTGAGTGCAAACCGATCCGTAATGCCATACACCGTGAGTTCGATCATGAAGCGAGCCGGTATCCAGACCGTCGTTTCGATCGTCGTTGGTTCGCCGGGCGGGAGTTCGTAGTAGCCAAACGTCGGCTGCACCGCGCCTCTGGCAAACGTCGTTGCCCCCAGAGCGAAGGTAATTGGCTTGTCGCTCTGGTAGGCGTAACCCGTCACCCGCACCGTATACCAACCGTCAGTCTGTACAGAGGCTTCTCGGAGCATGCCCGAGGGGTAGCCGTAGTTTTTGAAGAACACCACCGCACCGTCTTCGCGGTGCAACCAGATCTTGCCCAGCCACTGCTCAGCCCCGCGGGTATCGGCATAGCTCGCCCTCACTGTCGTTGCCGGTGGCGGCGCCAGGGTCTGCTGGATTGCCTGATCGAGCACGAGGTTCATTCCGTCGAGATACCGCTGCATCTGCACCGCGGAAATACTGAGGGCATCCCCGACCGTGTCAAACTCATGAGCACGGCCGTCCTCGGGCAGCATCTCCGCCAGGTTCAGAGTGGTGCCGAAGAGGTCATTGAGCGTGTTTTGGTACTCGCGACGATTCAGCCGGCGGAGCACGGTTTCCTTCTCAGCCGCATGTGCCCGGCTCAAATCATCGCTGAGAGACTGCAGATACGCAGTCCGTGCTGCCTCTGGAGGAGCATCTACCGTTGGCGGAGGCATTTCACCGGCAGCCACGCGTTCGTAGATCCGTTCCCAGCGTGCGAAGACATCAGGGCGAGAAAGATCGGTCGACAAGGAGACCAAATCAAGACCGCCCTCCTGCACGTCCTCCGAGTGACAGTCCCGGCAGGTGGCTGTGAGAAAGGCTGCCGGCTCAGCAAAGGCGGGCGCGAAGCAGGCCGCGAGTGCCAAGGCCACCAACGCGCAACGGAATCTGTGGGACACCGCCATACCAGAAGAGAACTGCGGAGATCAGTTCCGACTCCTGAGTTTCGAGAGCAGCCTGAGGATTTCCATGTAGAGCCAGACGAGTGTGACCATGAGGGCGAAAGCCCCGTACCACTCCAAATACTTGGGCGCTCCGCGTTCCGCCGCCTGTTCGATGAAATCAAAGTCCAAGACGAGGTTCAGAGCAGCAATCACGACCACAACGAGGCTGAAGCCGATTCCGATGGGGCCGGCGTCGTGAATGAAAGGAATCGGAAACCCGAAGAAACTCCCGATCAAGGAAATACAGTAGACCAGACAGATTCCGCCCGTGGCTGCCACGATGCCGAGTTTGAAGTTTTCAGTCGCCCTGATGGCTCCCGACTGATACGCCAACAGCAGGCCAAACAGGGTGCCGAATGTGCCGCCAACGGCCTGAATCACGATCCCGGGGTACTGGGCCTCGAAGCTCGCAGAAACACCCCCCAGAAACAGCCCCTCGGCAAGAGCGTAGACGGGCGCCAATACCGGAGCCCAGGGATGCCTGAAGCAGATCACCAAGGCAGTCATGAGGCCGACGATGGCTCCACCAAACGCCCAGGGCATCGCAGCGGCAGGATTGGCTTCAAGCCCCGAAAACGTCTTCGACCATGTGAAGCAGGCCGTCCCCATGGCGAGGACCAGGAGAAACATCGTCTTCTGCGCCGTGCCGTTGATGGTCATCACGTCGGCGGGAGACTGCTCGGCCGTGAGATCCCGGCGATAGACACCAAAGTTTTCGAATGTCTTGTCATTCAGCGTCGGATTTCCGGTGCGTATCATCGTGGATGCCCTCACTGTGACCGTGCGACCAAACCCTATTTTACAAAATCATCACCGGCAGAACGGGACAACCACAAGCCCACTCACCCCGGCGGTCGAGCCACACCACCTGGGACTCGCCGCCCCGGATCCCGTCGAGGCGCAATCGTCAGCGCTGGCGTGCGCGTCAGCGTTGGCTTGCGGGA
>JAQBZA010000048.1 GCA_027622795.1 Planctomycetota bacterium
GCAACAAGCCCTTCTTCGAGGCGGCCAAGGGTCTGGTTCATTGCCTGCTCGACACCAACCGCCGCCCCATGGCGGAGACTGTCTGCAAGCGCATCCGGCCACTCGACCCCGCCGACCCACTGGGCATTCAACGACTCATAAAGTAGGACAGGCTTCAGCCTGTCACCAAACCGTCTCCCAAGTAGGACAGGCTTCAGCCTGTCACCCCTTCGCTCCTTCGTCCCTCATGCCCACTCCCCGCTTCATCGCGCTCGACGGCATCGACGGCTCCGGCAAGTCGTCGCAGATCGGCCCGCTCGTCATGTGGCTCGAGCACCGCGGCTGCCGCGTCACCACCTGCCGCGACCCCGGTTCCACAGCGGCCGGCGACGCCATCCGCGCCATTCTGCTCGATCGCCACGATCTCCACCTCGCCCCCACGGCCGAGATGTTTCTCTATATGGCCGCGCGGGCGCAGCTGGTGCAGGAGGTGATTCGGCCCGCGCTGGACCGCGGCGAGTGGGTCGTGTCGGATCGCTACCTGCTTGCCAACGTCGTCTACCAGGGGCATGCCGGTGGCCTCGATCCGGAGGTGATCCGCGACGTCGGCGGCGTGGCGACCGGCGGCCTCATGCCCGACCTCATCCTCCTGCTTGACGTCGATCTCGCCGTGTCGGCCGCCCGGCTCGACCGGCCGCTCGACAAGCTGGAGAATCGGGGCGACGGCTATCGACAGCGGCTCCGCGCGGGCTATCTCGCCGAGGCCGCACGGCGGCCCGATGTGATCCAGGTGATCGATGCCGATGCGTCGGTCGAAGAGGTCGGTGGCCGCATCCGCGCGGCGATCGCCGCCCGCTTTCCCGAACTCGCCTCCGAACTCACATAGACCGCACTCCCATGGCATGGCAGAGCATCGAAGGGCACGACGCGATCGCCGAGCGGTTTGCCACGGCGGCGGCGCTCGGCCGCGTAGCCGGATCGTATCTCTTCATCGGCCCCTCAGGCGTCGGCAAGAGCACGTTTGCCCGCGGGCTCGCCAAGGCGCTGCTGTGTCAGCAGCCGCAGCCCGACCTCGTGGCCTGCAATGCCTGTGCGTCGTGCGTGCAGGCCGAGGCCGGCAGCCACCCCGATATCGACGTGGTGCAGAAGCCCGAAGACCGGGCGACGATTCCGCTCGAGGCCTTTGTGGGCGACGCCGAGCACCGGATGCGGGAGGGGCTCTGCTGGCGGGTGAAACTCCGACCGGCGGTGGGCACTCGCAAAGCGGCGATCATTCTCGACGCCGACCTGATGCTCGCGGAAGCGGCCAACTGTCTCCTGAAGACGCTCGAAGAGCCACCCGACGGCGCCGTGATCATCCTCGTGGGTGAGTCGCTCGAGCGACAGTTGCCCACGATCCGCTCGCGGTGTCAGATCGTCCGCTTCAAGCCGCTCGCGCCGGAGATCATCGGGCAGGTGCTGGAGCGGGAGGCCGCCGCTGCCGGCGGACCGGTCGATTCGGCGGTGATCGCGCGCGTGTCCCATGCCGCCGGGGGCAGCCTCACCCGAGCACGCCTGCTCCTCGATCCCGCTGCCGTCGAGTTTCGTACGCAGCTGATCGGCCTGCTCGCCGGGCGGCCCTTACGGGGTGTTGAACTCGCGCGGGAAACCCTTTCCTTCGTGGAAGCCGCTGGCAAGGAGGCGCCGCCGCGGCGGGCCCGTCTGAAGGTGGTGCTCGAGGGAGCGATCGACTTCTATCGGGCGGCGTTGCGACAGGCCACCACGGGCGAGCCACCGGCCGACGCGGCACTCGCACGGGCCGTGGCAGGATGGGCGGTCGAGACAGCCTTGGAAGGCGAGGCAGCCGAGGCAGCGGCCATTCTCCTTGAGCATTCGCTCGATGCCCTTGATTCCGTCGATCGCAACGCCAATTTGGCGATCCTCATCGACGCCTGGACGGCGATCCTCGAAGCCCCGCGGCTGGCCGCGACTGGTAAACCCTGACGGTTTTCCCACGGCCGGTCGAATTTCCCTGTTCTGCGTGTCGATCGAATTGTGCGGGGTGTCGGCGGAGCCGCGCCCCTCCACACAGTTCAGTTTCGACACGGCCGGGGCGGGCATGGCTGACGCGCGAGCGAAGGGAATCGTCGCGATCTCATTTTTGGGGGGCGTCCTCCTGGCCGCGGCGATGGTCGTGTCCGGCGGGTGGGAGCCAGTCCCCGAGCCGTTCTTCGGTCTCGAAGAGCCAGTGCCGGTCGCCGCGCCTCTCCCACAGCAGCCGGCGATTGCCGCCCTGCCGACACCGAAGGCGTCGCCGCCTGTCGGCGATCTCGCGTCGATGGCAGCCGCCATGCCGGCGGTGGTGAAGCCAGGGCCGGAGCCAGAGCGGCTTGCCCTGGCCCCGATTCCAGCAACAGCCGAGGAACTGCGATCGCGGCAGGCAGCCGCGGCGCAGGCTCTTCCACCCCGTCCCGCCGCGGTTCTTTCGCCGCAGCCAGATCTTCCACCACTCCCCGCCGCGGCTCCGTCGTCGGTGACCGCCCCGCTGACCATCGAACCGGCTGAGCCGAGTTCGCTGAAGTCGCTCGTCACCCGGGTGCACATCCATCGCCTGGCTGCTGAAGAGCCCACCCCATCGACTCCGCCGCTGCCGCCCCCGTCAGCGCAGCCGGCGCGGATCGAGCCTCCTGTGGTGGCTGACTCGCTCGGTGCTGCCCCATTGCCCGGCGCCGCATGGACCGATCCGGACAGCGTCAATTGGACCGATGCCAGCGATCCGCCGCGGCTCGCAGCTACTCCGGGGCCAGCCGCCGCACAGCTGCCGGGCGGAGGCCGGCTCTTCGATCGACTCCGCAAAGGGGAGCGGATCTTCGTTCGCAACCGGCGGGATCCCCATGACGACGATCAGCGTCTGGCGACGCTCCAGGATCTCCCCGACGTACGGCGCCCCGGTTGCGTCTGGCCCCATCCTGTCACACTGATCGCCGACCTGCATGACCTGCATCATGCGCCGACTGATGGGCTGCGACATGAGCCTGTGGAACACTGGTCACGAGACGCCCTCAACACACTCGGCAATGTGCTGCTCAGCGCCGGCCCCGGCGACCCTGCCGCGGCATCCACTCTGGTCGTGCTCGGCGAGGCGGTGCACCGGGGCATGGACGTGGCCGACCGAATCACGGAGGGGAGCCTTGCTTCAAACACCCGCCGCGCGGCTCTGGCCGTCTCACGACGCGTGGCCGTCTGGCGGGCGGCCGCCGGCATGCTCGCCGCGCCCCCTACCAGCTCTGCTGATGAGCAGGCCCAACCGGCGGCCCGTGATCCGCTGCTGATGGCCCGCTCCGAGGCCGACGTAGGCCGTCTGCTTGAGTCGCTGGAGCGCTATGAGACCTCATGCGGCGCGGCCGACGCGGCTGTCGTGAAGGAGGCCCTGCGCACGATCGAGGCCTCGTCGCTCTCTGGTGCTGCCGCGGTCGTGCGGGCCGTCACCGACCACTATCTCTCGCCCAACATGCGGCTCGCGGTGCACCAGCAATTCGTCGAGAAACTCCTGCCGGAGCCCGAGGAGACAACCGGCCCGGTCAATGAGATCATCAACGGCCGTCAGGTTCGTGGCACCCGGACCGTCACCCGCACGACCACCGTCACATTCGTGCCTGACAACGATGAGATCGCGATGCTGCTGGAGGTGCAGGGCGACATCACCTCCCGCAGCGTGACCGATGCCGGTGTCGTGTCGCTCACGTCGCGCGGTGCGTCAAACTTCGTCGTGCGGAAGCCGATCAAGGTGTCGTCGCAAGGGCTGCTCTTTGGCCCGGCCACCGGCGCTGCCTCCAACAACTCCCAACTCGCCGGCATCCAGACCAGCTTCGATGCGGTGCCGGTGATGCGATCGCTCGTTCGCCAGCTCGTGAAGAGCCAGCATGACGAGGCGCTTCCCGATGTCAACCGCGAGGTGATCAACAAGATCGTGGCCCGGGCCTGCCGGGAGACCGACGACACGTCCGAGCCACAGTTTGTCGAAGCGGCCGAGCGGGTGCGGGAACGCCTCTGGATGCCGCTGGTGAAGCTCGGGCTCGAGCCGACGCCGGTGGTGCTCGAGACATCAGCCTCGCTGGCCACCCTGCGGCTACGGCTGGCGGCCGACACACAGGTAGCTGCCCACACGCCCCGGCCCCGCGCTCCGGCCGACGCGGATGTGAGCATGCAGCTGCATGAGTCGGCGGTCAACAATGCCCTCGAGCGGCTGGCGTTGGCCGGCCAGCGATTCCCACTTGCCGATCTCTATGGCCACATCTGCGAACGGATCGGCATCGAGCGGCAGGTGCCCGACGATCTGCCCGACGGCGTGGAGGTGACCTTCGCCCGCAGCGAGCCGATTCGGATCACCTGCGCCGACGGGCTCGTGGAGGTGCGGGTGGCGCTCGAGGCGCTCGAGAGCAGCCGCCGCAACTGGTACGACGTGATCGCGCAGGTCTCGTATCGGCCGGCCGTGGCCGGGCCGCAGGTGTTTCTGGAGCGGGATGGTCCGATTCGCATCAGCGGCCCCGGCCATCAGGGGCGGATGGAGATCGCCCTCCGCACGATCTTCGGCAAGATTTTTCCGAAGGAGCGGCCGCTGCCGGTCGTGCCTGAGCGAATCGTTTCCAATCCTCGACTGGAAGGCATGCGGGCCGTACAGGCGGTGAGCCACGACGGCTGGTTCGCGCTCGCCTTGGCCACCCGTGAGCCGCCGGCCACGGTGGCTGCGCCGCAGAACGACACGGAGCACGCCAGCCGCCCCACGATCTTTCGCTGACCTTCGCCCTCGCTACACTGATCGGCGGAGGTGACCGATGGCAGCGCAGCAGCAGTTCCGCACCGAGTCTGACAGCATGGGCGAGGTGCAGGTGCCCGCCGACCGTTATTGGGGGGCCCAGACCGAGCGATCCCGCGACAATTTCAAGATCGGCGTCGAACGCTTTCAGTGGGGGCGGGCCGTCAAGCGGGCCCTCGGCATCCTGAAAAAATCGGCGGCGCTGGCCAATGGTGAACTCGGCCAGCTCCCGCCCGACACGGTGAAGCTGATCGTGCAGGCGGCAGACGAGGTGATCGCCGGCACCCTCGACGATCACTTTCCGCTTGTCGTCTTCCAGACCGGCAGCGGCACGCAGTCGAACATGAACGCCAACGAGGTGATCTCGAATCGCGCAATCGAGATCGCCGGTGGCGTGATGGGCTCGAAGAAACCGGTCCACCCCAATGACGACGTCAACCGCGGCCAGTCGAGCAACGACACGTTTCCCACCGCGATGCACATCGCTGCGGTGGAGGTGATCCACGATCGGCTCCTCCCGGCGGTGCGGGCCCTCCGCGACGTGTTCCTCGGGCTCGAGAAGCAGCATGCCGACCTCGTGAAGATCGGCCGCACGCATCTGCAGGATGCCACGCCGATCACGCTCGGTCAGGAGATCTCCTCGTGGCGGGCCCAGCTCGACGACCGGCTCGCCGGCATCGAGCGGGCGTTGCCCGGGCTGTATGAGCTGGCCATCGGCGGCACGGCCGTCGGCACCGGCCTCAACGCCCACCCGAAGTTTGGTGATACGGCCGCCGCCTTCATTGCCAAGGAGACGGGGCATCCGTTTGTGTCGGCTCCCAACAAGTTTGCCGCCCTCTCGGCCCACGATGCGCTCGTGGAAGTGAGCGCGGCGGAGCGAGGGCTGGCGATGGCGCTCCTCAAGATCGCCAACGACATCCGCTGGCTGGCAAGTGGCCCGCGGTGTGGGATCGGCGAGATCTCGATCCCCGAAAACGAGCCGGGCAGTTCAATCATGCCCGGCAAGGTGAATCCGACGCAGTGCGAAGCGATGACGATGGTCTGTGCGCAGGTGTTTGGCAACGACGCCACCGTCGCCTTCGCCGGCAGCCAGGGCAACTTCCAACTCAACGTCTACAAGCCGGTGATGATTCACAATGTGCTCGAGAGCGCCGACCTGATCGCCGACGCCTGCGACTCGATGCGGATTCACTGTGCCACCGGGATCGAGCCCAACCTCGCTCGAATCAAGCATCATCTTGATGACTCATTGATGCTTGTGACTGCGCTCAACACCCACATCGGTTACGAGAAGGCGGCAAAGATCGCCAAGAAGGCCCATGTCGAAGGGACAAGCCTTAAGGAGGCCGCCGTGTCGCTCGGCTTCGTCACGCCGGAGCAATACGACGAGTGGGTCGTACCGGTCGAGATGACCCACCCGCTCGCCTGACGAACCGTCCGGCAACCACAGGTCCTGCAGATCTCCAGCCTACGGGATCAAGCGGGGCCAGCCATCGCAGCCGTGCAGTCTCCCTTACCCCACGAGGCTCCTGACCACATGGGCTGGCTCGACACCCGTGAGCTTCGTGTCGAGTCCCTGAAACTCGACGCTGAACCGCGCCGGGTCGATGCCCAACTGGTACAGCATCGTCGCATGCAGGTCGCGGACATGCACGACGTCCTGCACGGCGTGATAGCCGAAATCGTCGGTAGCCCCGTGGGTGATCCCACCCCGAATCCCGCCACCGGCAAGCACCATGCTGAAGCCTTTGATGTGGTGATCGCGGCCGATCTTGCCCTTGTCTCCTTGTCCCATCGGCGTGCGTCCAAACTCACCACCGATCACGACAAGCGTCTCCTCGAGGAGGCCCCGTCGTTCAAGGTCGATGAGCAGGCCGGCGGCCGCCCGATCGGTTGGTGGACAGATTTCGTCCATGAAGCCGTCGATACCATTATGGTGATCCCAGTCACTGTGATAGAGGTGCACGAACCGCACGCCCCGCTCCACCAGTCGCCGAGCCATCAGGCAGTTTGTACCGACTGTCGCCTTGCCTGCCTCCGCACCGTAAAGTTCCAACGTCTCCACCGTCTCGCCGGAGAGATCCGCCAAGTGCGGCACGCTCGTCTGCATTCGGAAGGCCAACTCATACTGCCGAATGCGGGTCGCCACGTCAGGGTCGGCAATCCTCCCCAGGCGATGCCGTTCAAGCGCCGCGACCGTGTCGATCAGATCCCGCTGGTGACGTGGCGAAACGCCCGGCGGATTGGCCACATAGTGCACCGGCGGGCCGCTCGTCGCGAATTCCACCCCCTGAAATTGGCCGGGGAGGAAGCCCGAATGCCACTGTCGGGCGGCGATCGGCTGGGGATTACGACCCATCTTGCTCGTCATCACAACGAAGCCGGGAAGATCGTCCGCCTCGCTCCCCAAACCATAGGTGACCCAGGCTCCCATGCTCGGCCGACCGGAGAGGGCAGTGCCGCAATTCATGAAGGTGTGGGCCGGGTCATGGTTGATCTGCTCCGTCACCATGCTGCGAACAATCGCAAACCGATCGGCGAGGCTGCCCAGCCGTGGAAAATAGTCACTCACCTCGGCTCCGCACTCCCCGTGGCGTTGGAACGGCCGACGCGGTCCGAGACAGATCAGCTTCTTCCCCTGAAGTTGGGCGATCGGCTGCCCGGCAGTGACGCTCTCGGGCATCGGCTCGCCATCCAACTTCGTGAGCAGCGGCTTGTGGTCAAAAGTCTCAAGGTGACTTGGGCCGCCGGCGAGACACAGAAAAATCACTGCCTTGGCCTTCGGCGGATAGTGCAACGGATCGATCACTCCCTGCGATCGACCGACCTGTGCCGATCGGGCCACGGTGGCGGCCACAGTATCGCGTGCCAACAGACCAGAAAGGGCTGCACCGCCGAGATTCAATCCCGCCCGGGCGAGGAAGGTGCGTCGCTGAATCTGAGCAATCGTGGAAGTGATGTCGTGGGGTTCCATGCACGTCGCTTTCGTGGGATCAATACCGGCCGATAGCCTCGTGGAGATTCAGGACCGCCCGCGCCGCGGCCGTCCAGGCAGCCGCCGTGACAGGATCGATGGCACGATCCCGCGGAGCGATGCCTGTTTTCAACAATGCTTCGGCCGCCTTGGGGTCGGCCGTGTATTCCTCTCGTCGGCGGGCGAGCAGATTCCGTACAAGTTCCGCCTCTTCAGGATCCGGTTCCCGGGAAACGGCATACCGCCAGAGCGCGACAATCCGGGTTTTGTCGTCAGGCGTCTCCCTCACCACCCGCTCCGCCAGTTTCCGTGCCGCCTCCACGAAGGTCGGATCGTTGAGCAGCACTAGCGCCGCCTTCGGGGTGTTCGAACGCATTCGGACCGCCGTGCATTCCTCGCGCGTCGGGGCATCAAAGGCCAGCAGCTGCGGGTGGAGAAACATCCTCTGCCAGTGGACGTAGAGCCCACGCCGCCATTGCCGGCTATCAGAGTCAGCCTGGTAGGTCCGCTGGGGGAAGTTGAGATGGCGATAGTAGCCGGCGGGCTGGTAGGGATGCACGCTCGGACCGCCAAGCCCCTCCACCAACAGCCCACTGGCGGAAAGAGCCGCGTCACGCACTGCCTCGGCCGGATACCGCCAACGACCCTGTCGGGCAAGCAGACGATTGTCAGGATCTCGGGCCAAGAGTTCCGCCGAAGCATCGGATGACATTCGGTATGCCCGGCTCGTCACGATATCACGGATCAACCGACGCACATCCCACCCGTTGGCGACAAACTCCAACGCGAGGCGATCAAGCAGTTCGGGGTGATCTGGGGGCTCGCCCTGCCCCCCGAAATCATCGGCTGTCCGACAGAGTCCAGCACCGAAAAAAATTGCCCACAGGCGGTTGGCCATGACCCGCGCCGTGAATTCGCCCTTGCCCCCCTGCTGCACCGGCAAGACAAGCCACTCGGCGAGGTCAGATCGGCTGGCCCTGCCCTTGGTGTGGAGGCTGCCGAGAAACGTCGGAATTGCAGGCGTCACGACATCGCCCGATTCATCCATCCAGTTGCCCCGGGGCAGCACCCGGACGGTGCGCGGCTCCGCGAGACGCCGCGTCACCATCACCACCCGCTCAAGTCCCTTCCGCTCGGCCTCGAGCGTCGCCAGTTCGGCACGGAGTGCCGCTATCTCCGCCGGTTCCTCCGGCGGGGATAGATTCGGACCATCCGTCTGCTTGTCGCGTGCCTTCTCCCCAGTGGCGGATGGTGCCACGAGCCCGACCGACGGCGAAGCCGCAGCCATTTTTTTCTCGAGTTCTTTTCTGCGCTGATGCATCGCCGCATCAATCGCCGCTGCCCGCTGCCGCTCAAACGGGCCGACGAGCGGCTGTTCGGGGTCGCGCTTCGTCGGGAGCGTGTTGGTGCCGCCGCCGAAGCCTCCTTTGCCCATGTGCTTCTCGTCATCGATATCCGCAAAAAAACTGCCTACGGCGTAAAAGTCGCGACTCGTATATGGGTCGTACTTGTGGTCATGGCACTGGGCGCAGCCAATGGTGGCCCCCAGCCAGACACCGGAGAGATTGCGGACGCGATCAGCCTGATAGATCGCTCGGTACTCTTTTACTTGGAGACCACCCTCGTGAGTCGTCTGCAGGAGGCGGTGATACGCACTGGCGAGCAAACGGTCTTCCGGGTGCTCACCGGCCGCTGGTTCAACAAGATCACCGGCCAGTTGCAGCACGGTAAACCGGTCAAACGGAACATTGTCGAGAAATGCGGCGATCACCCAGTCACGATAGAGCGAGACATTGTGTGTCTGATCTCCATGGTAGCCAACCGTGTCGGCGTACCGCACAAGATCCAGCCACCAACCAGCCAGCCGTTCTGCATGCCGCGGCGTAGCGAGCAGACGATCGACCAACCGCTCGTAGCGATCAGCTGAATCATCTGACAGGTAGGCGCCAATTTCGGCTGGTGTCGGGGGCAGCCCGGTGAGATCAAATGTCAGTCGACGCACGAGCGTGACGACGTCGGTGTCGGGAGCGGGGGCAAGGCCCTGCACTTCGAGACTCGCGAGTACAAAACGGTCGATCCAGGTGCGTCCCCAGTCCGCGTCGGCCACTTGCGGATCCGCGTGAGGCTCCGGTGCGACATAGGCCCAATGGGGCTGGTACGGGGCGCCCTCCGCAATCCACCTGACGAGCAGTTCCTTCTGCCGCTCGGAGAGTATGTGATGACTTTCTGGTGGCGGCATGATCACATCGGGGTCAGTGGCCTCGATCCGCGCGACAAGCGCACTCTTCTGGGGCCGCCCTGGCACGATCGCCCGCGCGCCGCTCTCCAGAGCACTGATCGCAGCTTCGCGATCATCAAGCCGCAGACCGGCCTCCCGATCCTGCTCGTCGGGACCATGGCAGGCAAAACAGTTCCGCGAGAGGATTGGCCGAATGTCGCGGTTGAAAGAGATCGCTGCCGCGGGCCGTCCAGCATCAGCCTTCGCGTGGATAGACCACGGCGTCGCCATGAACCAGACGACTATCATCCTGTACATGGCATTCCGCATCACGGAGTCTCCGTGAAATACGCCGGCCCCGCCGACACACGCTTCAGGGCAGGATTCCAGGCGCTACAACGAATCTTTCGACGCAAAATTATAGACGCCCAAAACGTCCGCGGCACCTCATCGCAATCGGATACCAAATTGACGCGGGGCCACTGGTGTTGTGCCGCCATTCGAAAACGGTACACTCCAAAAATTCGGTCGGGATAACGGGATAACCGGGAAACCGGGAAACCGGGAAACATGGATCCGTTACCTTTTTATGTGGGGAATCTTTTAACCCTCTTCCATCTTCCTCGGGGAGTTTTTCTCATGCCAAGGGCCCGTCATCAGCCGTCGGGTTTCACACTCGTTGAACTTCTGGTCGTCATAGCCATCATCGGTGTTCTGATCGGCCTTTTGTTGCCGGCAGTCCAAGCGGCGCGCGAGGCGAGTCGACGGGCGGCCTGCCTCAGCAAGGTCAAGCAGTTGGCGCTCGCCAATTTGAATTTCGAGAATCAAAGCAAGCATTTTCCTCCGGGATCACAGGAAAACGTTTTTCCAAAAAATGCGGCATCCCGAGATCCGGCAAGCGGACCCTTCATTGTGGGCACCAGCTGGATTGTCTTCGTGCTTCCGTTGCTCGAGGAACAGTCGCTCTACGACCGGTACGACTTTAACGTACGCTTTGACCATGCTAACAACGCCGCGGTGGGGAACACTGTTGTCAACACCCTGTTTTGCCCATCGGGCCCCACACCGTTGGAATACAGGGATCCGAATCCTGGCGGTGTGAATGGAAATCCATCGACGCACTACTACGGTGTGATGGGGCCGGGCGGAGCTACTGATAACTTTCAAATCACGATCGGTGGCCAGACCTTTACCTATCGCCTGGGCAATGGCAGCTCGAACGGCGCCTTCTCCGGCCACGGCATTCTCACCCAGATGAAGGACCAGGCCGGCAGCATCACGACCGGCCGTCTTGTGAAGATGTCGCAGATCACCGATGGCACGTCGAAGACGTTCCTTCTGGGCGAACGATCTGTGCGACTGCCCTCCGGCACGTCCAACAGTTATCGCAGTTGGATCCGAGGTCAGACCGGAGGATGCGGAGCAACCAAGAATCTTCGCTATCCACTCAACTCCACCAACTACACCGCCAATAATTTCAACGACATCAGCTTCGGCAGCCAACACCCTGGTGGAGCCCTGTTCGGCATGGCTGATGGCTCTGCTCGGTTTGTCAACGAAAGCATTGCCCTGGACATCCTGAGGGCGGTGGCGAGCATGGGTTCTGGTGAGGTCGCCCAACTCGAATAGCACACAGAAGATCCACAACGCGACCGATCCGATCAGTCATCCGAAGGCACTTATGAAACCTCAACCCACGATGTCACGTCCCTCCATGAATCATTTCCCTGCGGCATGGCTGCCGATGATCGCCATGCTTCTTGTAGCCATGCTGACGCCGCTTGGGTCCGGCTGCGGCAAGAGCACGGGAAGCCGCGTGTTTGGGACGGTTGCCTTTGATGGCAAGCCAGTGGCGGGTGGCAAGATTTACTTCACGCCCAATGCGGCAAAAGGAAACAGTGGCCCATCAGGCTTTGCAGATATCACGAATGGCCGATACGACACCGCTGCCGCCGGTGGCCGAAATGTTCAGCCTGGACCAACCATCCTGGCCGTTGACGGAGTCGAGCCATTGGACGAGAGCGAACAGACGCCCGATGTGACACAGCGGCCGCTGTTTCAAACCCACACCGAGTCACTCGAAGTGCCGCCGACCGAACTTCAACACGACATCGCTGTGCCCGCGGCTGCCAAGCCGGTAAGCGCTGGTCGCGGTATTTAGGAGAAACCGTATTCGCCCGCGAGAGGCGTTGTGAACCGGCTCCGGCTGCGGGGCCCAGCATGGCCCCGCAGCCGAACGCTCAGATCGCGGTGCCGGCCGTCTCACCGGTGCGAATCCGGACCACTTCGGCAAGTTCCGTCACGAAGATCTTGCCATCACCAACCTGCCCGGTTCGAGCTGTCGTCATGATCTTGTTGATCACGCCCTGAGCCTCAGCATCATCAACAACCACCTCGATCTTCACCTTGGGCAGGAAATCGACGGAGTACTCCGCGCCCCGATACGTCTCGGTGTGGCCCTTCTGGCGGCCAAAGCCCCGCACTTCGGTGACGGTCATTCCCTTCACGCCCATGGCATTGAGGGCATCTTTCACTTCCTCGAGTTTGAAGTGACGAACAATGGCTTCAATCTTTTTCATCGCTGATTCTTCCTGCTTTCTTTGGTGGTTCGAAAACTTTCGCGGACCAAAGCCGACCACTAGCGGTCGACTTTCAAATCACTTTCCTGCACACGGCGTGCCAAATGCTGGCCCACCGTTTTGCACGCATTCTAACCCGATTCCGGTTCGGGGGGCTGTCGCGCCTGAGAAGCGCGTCATCGGTCCCGGGCCGGCTCTTCAGCGGGGTTTTTGATATATTTCCCGACTTCAGCGATCTGTCGCGCTGGCGCGGCGCCGCCGTTTCGGGAAACTCCCTGCTGGCTCGACAGGAAGACACTTCGCCCCTCGACCCCCGGACGCACAGGAGCATCCTGTCATGACTGCACGGAAATCGGGCACAGTTCCGCCG
>JAQBZA010000049.1 GCA_027622795.1 Planctomycetota bacterium
CAGCGTGATGTCAGGACGAATCGTCGAGCAATGCGTTGGCAGGGAGTCAGTGAGACGTGAGCACCGCAGTACTTTCCAGAGGCGAAGTTATCTCCGAATCAGTGGCTGGACTTCAGGACAGCGTTGATCAACACGCGAGGGGGCCAAGCGATCCACGATCTGGTTCGACTCCGCGGTTGAGCCGGTCGCTGCGGCTGCAGATTGTCGCCACACTCGTGGGCGGCACGCTCTTGCTCTGCTCGCTTGCTGCCAGTTGGCTCTGGAAGCAGCCGCTGTTTGCGGCCATCCCCGCCGCAACGGCGGTGGTGCTCTTGGCCGCTCCGCTCGTGACGGCCGCGATTAAAGATCTGCTCGCCGGCAAGGCGGGGATGAATGCGCTCGTGGCGCTTGCCGTGATTGGGGCCGTGTCGAGCGGAAAATATCAAGAGGCTGCTGCGGTCGCGTTTTTCATGATCGTGTCGTCGTTGATCGAGCGACGGACGGCCGCGGGGGCCGAGGCGAGCATCGAGTCATTGATCCGGCTCGCGCCCACGAAGGCGAGCCGGATTGTCGGCGACCAGGAAGAGATGGTTGAGGCTACGCAGTTGCGGCCAGGAGATGTCGTTCGTGTCCGCCCCGGCGATACGATTCCGGCCGATGGCGTCGTGGTGCGGGGAGCGAGCACGGTCAATCAGGCGAGTGTGACGGGTGAATCGATTCCGGCGGAAAAAGCCGATGGCGACGAGGTGTTTGGCAGCACGATCAACCTCACCGGGCTCATCGATGTGCAGGTTACCAAGGCCGGAGCCGACACCTTGCTCGGCCGCGTGAAAGATCTCATTCTTCAGGCTGAGCGGACGAAGACGCCGATCATGCGGCTCGTCGATCAATACGCCGCCTGGTATACGCCCACCATTCTCATGCTCGTGGGCGTGGTGCTCTTCTTCGCCCTCAAGAGCAATCCCGACACGGCGTTTAATCGGGCGATCGCGATGCTCGTGATTGCCTGCCCAAGTGCGCTGATTCTGGCCACGCCCACGGCCATGGTGGCGGCGTTGTCGGCCGCCGCCCGGCTGGGTGTGCTCGTGAAGAGCGTGGCCACCCTCGAGGCCGCCCGCAACCTCTCAGCGATCGTGTTTGACAAGACAGGCACGGTGACCAGCGGTGTGCTTGCCGTCACGCGGCTGTCGCCTGCCGAAGGAATTGAGCCGAGCGATCTGCTGCGGCTGGCCGCATCGGCCGAGCAAAATAGCCGCCATCCGGTTGCGAAGGCAGTTACGGAAATGGCCAGGCGGGCGCGGGTGAATCTTGCCGAGCCTGTTGAGTTTGAAGAGGTAGCCGGCCGCGGAGTGGTCGCCACCTTTGACGATGGCGACACGGTGCTCGTGGGCCGAGCCTCGTGGCTGGCCGAGGCGGTGGGGGGCGATCACGAAATTGATGCCACTGCCCTCGAAGCAATCCAGTCATCCACCGAGGCCGATGGGCTTTCGTTGCTGCATGTCGTTTTGAACGGTCGGCATATTGGCTGGATCGGCCTGGAAGACAATGCCCGGCCCGAAGCGGCAGGGGCGGTCGATCGGCTCAAGGAGATGGGAATCTCTCGGCTGGTGTTGCTCACGGGTGACCGCACGAGCGTGGCCAAGCGGGTGGCTGGGCAGATGCACTTCGATGATTTCAAGGCGGAAGTGTTGCCCCATGAGAAGCTCGAGATGGTCGATGCCCTGAAGGCCGCTGGCCACAGAGTGGCGGTGATCGGCGACGGCGTGAACGACGCGCCCGCGCTTGCTGCTGGCGATGTATCGATCGCGATGGGAGCGGCCGGCAGCGACGTGGCGATCCACTCAGCCAGCATCGCGCTCCTCAACAGCAACCTCGACCGGATCCCGTTTCTGGTCGATCTTTCCCGCAAGACGATCGCCGTGATTCGGCAAAACATGGTGATCGGCGGGCTGTTTATTCTCGCCTTTGTGACGCTCGCCGGAGCGGGGTATGTGTCACCGGTGATGGCGGCGATGCTGCATGTGGTGAGCGGCCTGGCTGTGGTGTTTAACTCGGCCCGCCTCGTGCGGTGCGGCGAGGATCTCGAGCAGGCCGAGGCAAGCGCCCGGGCTATCTAGGACAGGCTTCAGCCTGTCGATGCGTTCCCCGGTAGCGACAGGTCTCCCGACCTGGTAGGCAATCGGTTACCCAACGTCCCGCTGCTGGAAAAGAATCACGGCGAGGCTCAAGGCCGCCCCAACCAGGCAGCCGGCATAGAGTGTGACCGTGCCCAGATAGCCGAGCGTGATGGTGCTGCCCTGCGTGAGGGCATCGGCAGGCCAGAAAAATTGCAGGTTGGGCACGATCGCCGCGAGGGGCTGAAGCCAGGCCCGACCAGCCGTGGCCAGCGAGAGAAAGTATTCCCCGACGAGCCCCACCAGAAACATTCCCACGCACACCAAGAGAGTCGAGATCTGACCGAGTCGTGTCGATGCGGCGATGGCGATCGCGGTGAGCACAATAATCGCTTCGAAGACAAGCGCGAGAGCGATCATGAGCTGCGGGTCGAAGTCGGTGAGCGGGCTTTGGATCCGCCAGGTGCGGCTGATGCAAGAAATCAAACCCCAGGCGATCGTGGCCAGCAGGGAGCCGACGAGGGCGAACGTGGCCGGAAACGACCAGCGGTAGAGGTAGTTGGCGAGGCCCGCAACAAGAAAGGTCAACCCGATCGCCAGAAAGCCAAACGTCACCACCACCGGATCGAAGATGTCTTCCGCCCGCACGCTCGACTGCACGCGATGCCGCACGGTGAGCAGGAACACGACCGCCAGAAGCCAATAGGCGATCGCGATCGCCGCCGCGACGCCGAGAAACTTTCCGACCACCACCACTGGCCTGCCGACCGGCTTGCTCACGACGGTGAGCACCGTCTTGTTTTCGATCTCCCTGGTCAACACACTCGTTGCCGTGAAGGCGGCCATGAGGAGGCCCATCAGGAAGAGCGTGCTGAGGCCGAGGTCGATGAGGAGCTTGTTGTCGTCCTCCATCGTGTAGCCCGCCACGTTGACATTGAGCACGAGCGCCAGCAGGCCCGCGCAGATCAGCACGGCATGCACCGGCTGTCGGATTGATTCAAGAAAGGCGTTGCGGGCGAGGGTGATGAGTGGCATGGCGAGGCGGAAAGGGAGCGGAGGAAACGATGTGGATAGGTTGTACGGGATGGTTTGTGAGATTCGTGTGAGCGGCGATGTGGGCCGGAAAAAGCGAATCTAAAATTTGGGGAGTTCAACGGCTTCCCTCCACAACTCATCAAACGAGCCGCCCTATGCCCTCGGGCAACACTGAGCAGAGTCGTACCGCGACGGTGAACGACGCGCTCGTGTTTCGCCGTGCCGTGACGGCAGCGATTTCGGGCCTGGTGATCCAAGTCATCTTGCTGGCTGCCACGGGCCTCACAGCGCTGTGGGGTGATTCCCAGGCCATCTATGCGGCCGCCTGGCATATGCTCGGGGGGCTGGCCATTTGGATCGTGCTGGTGCTGATCTACCAGCAGCATGAAAGCGAACGCGTGCAGCGGCTGGCGGCGGAAAAACTTGCCGACACAAACAAGGCTGCAGCAATCTTTGGAAATCTGAGCGACGACCTTGATGCGGCTCGGAGCAGGCTTGATCGGCTCTATCGGCTTGGCCTGCCAATCGTGAGCGGGATCGTGGCGGTCTACCTGCTGGCCGCCGGTGGCACGCTGCTTTATTTCCACTTCAAGGCCGCTAAGGCGGCGGGCGGTGATGCCCTCCCGGGGCTGGCCGAAGGCTGCGACCCCGTCGGGCTGATGTTTGTGACGGCGGCGATTGCCTTCACGGCATTTGTGAGCGCTCGCTGGATCAGCGGCTACGCCCGGCAGCGGGCCTGGCAGCTCCTTCGCGGTGGCGCCAGCTACCTCATGAGCTGCTTTGTGGTCGCCGCACTGCTCTTTGCCGGTGCAGCAGCCGTCGCCATTGCCGACGACCAGCGGATGTTTGGCTGGCTGGCCGTGGCGATTCCAGCCGTCATGATCCTTGTCGGCATCGAGATTCTGCTGACGTCGCTCCTGGAATCGTACCGGCCGCGGGTGCCGGGAGAGATTCCACGGCCCGCCTTCGATAGCCGTGTGCTGGGCCTGCTGACCGCGCCTGAGTCGCTGGGCCGCGTGGTGGCTGAGACGATCAGCTACCAGTTTGGCGTGGAAGTGTCGCGGAGCTGGCTCTATCAATTACTCGGCAAGGCTGTGACGCCGCTCACGCTCCTCGGCATCGGCGTCTTGCTCGCGCTGAGCTGCATCACGGTCGTGGGGCCGGACGAACGGGGCATCCCGCTCCGCTGGGGGCAGATGGTCGGCGATCCCCTGGCCCCCGGCATCCACCTCAAGTGGCCTTGGCCGATCGAGACGACGGAACTTCATCCGGTGGGCCGCGTGCAGGAGATTCTCATTTCGAGCGATCTCACCGGAAAGTCGAAGAACGCCGATGCGATCCTCTGGACCAATGACAGCGACAAGGATTCGATGCTTGGCCAGGAGGATTTTCTGGCGGCGGCCGCTCGTTCGGAAGACGGGTTGGATACAGCCGGCGTGTCGCTCGTGTCGGCCGATGTGATCGTTCAATATTCGGTGGGCGACTTGAAGGAGTTTGTGCTGGGCTCGACCGACCATCGGCAGATGCTGAAGCTGGTCGCCCAGCGGGAAGTCTCCCAGTATTTTGCCGTCCACGATCTCGATGCCTTGCTCAGTCGGGGCCGCACGGAAGCGGGCAGCGAACTCGAGCGGGCCATCCAGGCCAGGCTCGATGCCATGGGGCTGGGTATCGACGTCGTCGGCGTGGCGGTGACCACGCTTCATCCGCCGATTGGGAAAGTGTCACGGGCATTTCACTATCAGATCGGGGCGATGCAGGCCAAGGAAACCGCGATCCAAAGGGCGCGGAAAGAGGCGGTGGAAAGGCTGGCCAAGGTGGCCGGGTCGGTAACGCTCAGCATGGAGATCGACGCCGCGATCCGCCGCCTCGATTCGTTGCGGGTGGGCGGCAAGAAGGAGGAGGCGGCTGCTGTGGAAGAGGAGATCGATCAGCTCATTTCCAGCGCCCGCGGCGAGGCGGCGGAAGTGTTGCATCAGGCGCGGGCCTACCGCTGGAGTCGGTCGGTCGGGGAGCGGGCAAGTAGCGAACGTTTTGCTGGAGAGTTGCTCGCCTATGAGGCGTCGCCTGTCTACTACCGCACCCGCCGCTTTTTGGAGGTGCTCGCCGCTGGGCTCACCGGCCGCCGCAAGTTTGTGATTGCCGGTGATGCCGGTGATATGCCCACCTTTCGCATGGATTTCAGCGACCCGACATCGGCGATCGACACGCTGCTCACCGAATAACGCCTTTGACCTGAGGAATCTGACGCCGTGAAGAATTCGTTTATCGTTCTCGTGGGAGTGATTCTTGTCGCCCTGCTTCTCTCCAACATGTTTTTCTACCAGGTCCGCTACGACCAGGTGGCCGTGCGAACGACGTTCGACAAAGCCGACGAATCGAGCGTGCAGGAAACGCCGGGGCTCAAGTGGCGGTGGCCGTGGCCGGTCAACAAGGTGGCGCTCTACTCCAAGCGACTGCAGGTGCTTGAAGACAAAATTGAGGAGCTGCAGACGGCCGATGGCAAGAGCGTGATCGTGCGAACCTACCTCACCTGGCGGATTGCCGACCCGCTCGATTTCTACATCACGCTCAAGGATCCCGCTGAGGCCAATCGCCAGCTCTCGTCGCGGCTCCGCGAGATTCGCGGGCTGATCAGCAACTACGACTTCGATGAGCTGGTGAATGTCGATCGCGACAAGATCAAGCTCGCCGACATCGAGCAGCGGGCGACGACGACGCTTGACGAGGCGTTGCGGCAGGCCGGCTATGGCATCAAGGTGGAGAGTGTCGGGATCCACAAGATCATTCTCCCAGAGTCGACCACGCAGAAGGTGTTTGACACGATGATCGCTTCGCGGGAGCGGCTGGCGGAAAACGCCCTCCAAGAGGGGCAGGCGCAGGCCTCGGCAATTCGCAGCGAGGCGACGAGCGCCCGGGAGCGGATTCTGGCGTTTGCCGAGCGAAAGGCGCAGGCGATTCGGTCGCAGGGCGATCGGGAGGCAGCCGTGCAGTATGAAAACTTCGCCCAGAACGAGGAGTTTGCCATCTTCCTGCGGAAGATTGAGGCGCTCAAGAAGATGCTCGATCACAACACCACGTTTGTGCTGTCGGCCGACAGCCTGGGCATCCTCGACTGGTTCAACAAGGATCCGGCCGCGGCGGCCAAACCACAATGACCGACATTGACCCTACGCTCGAAGCTCCTCCCGCCCTCGACCCGGCGCAGCAGTCGCTCGCCGAGGCGCTGCGGGTGAGTTTTGGAATTTTGAAGCTGGCCATGCTCGGCCTGCTGATTGCCTATGCCTTCAGCGGCACGTTTTCCGTAGGCTCCAATGAGGTGGCGCTGCGGCTGCGGTTTGGTGATTATGTGGGTGATCCAGGAAACCGCGTGCTCGAGCGGGGCACCTACCTGGCAGCGCCATTTCCCATCGAACAGGTGGTGAAGGTCGATACGCGGCCCGCCACGCTCTCTCTGGAGAAAGAGTTTTGGTACGAGACGACCAAAAGTGACAGCGGACTCACCCGCGCGCAGCTTCAGGGGGCAAAGGCCCAGCCGCTTCATCCGCTGCGTGACGGGTCATTGATCACCGGTGATTCGAGCATCGTGCATGCCCGGTGGACGCTCACGTGGCGCGTCGCCGATCCAGTGGCCTATCTCACCAACGTCGGTTCGCAACAGGTCGCCGAGGCGATTGTGCGGCTGGTGGCGCAGCAGGGGATTGTGCAATCGGTGGCACAATTGGCCGCAGATGACATGCTGCGAGGTATCGTCAACCGCGAACTTGCTGTCGGCCTGATGCAGCAGCGGCTCGACGATATGCGGACAGGGCTCGTGATCGATCAGCTGGTGCTTGACAAGGTGTCGGCCCCGATGCGAGTGGCCGGGAGTTTCGATGCCGTGACTACGGCGGAAAGTGATCGGGCAGGGCAGATTGTGGCCGCGCAGCAGGAGCGGGCCAGGATTCTCGGTGAGGCGGCTGGTGAGGCGAGCGGCCCGCTTCTGGCCTTGGTTGCATCCTACGAGCAGGCGGTGGAGCGTGGTGATGGCGAGCGAGCCACGGAACTGGAGCAGCAAATCGACGAAGCCCTCGGATCACTGCGGGTGGGTGCGGTCGCCATCGGGGGTGAGGTCGCGCGTGTGATCAATGCCGCGAAGACGTATCGAACGCAGATCGTTGAACAGGTGGCCTCTGAGGCGCAAGCCTTCCAGCAACTCCTTCCGCAGTATCAGCAAAACCCTCGCCTCGTGCTGAGCAAACTCTGGGAAGACGCCCGTGAGGGTATCCTCACCGGTGATGTGGAGACGTTCTATACGGTGCCGGGCCAACTCGAGCTGCAGCTCAACCGCGACCCGGAGCTGCAGAAGGAGCGGCAGAAGGAGCAGCTGCGGTCTCGCAAGCGTGCGCAGGAAGAGGCCGAGCTAAACCGGGGCTGAGCTTGCGAAGGAAAGGAGTCGAGATGGTGGCACAGGGAGAGGCCGGCAACGATATCGACATCGCCTGCGCCGGTGTCACGAAGGTGTTTCGTGACTTCTGGATGCGGCCGCGGGTGCGGGCGGTGGAAAATGTCGATTTGGAGGTGCGGCGAGGGCAGATCTACGGGCTGCTCGGGCCGAATGGATCCGGGAAAAGCACCACGATCAAGATGCTGTTGGGGCTTTTGCAGCCGACGGCCGGTCGGATTGCCGTGCTCGGCAAGCGGCCCAAAGATGTTGAAGCCAAGCGATCGATTGGCTACCTGCCGGAGGAGTCGTATCTCTATCGGTTTCTCAGCGGCCGGGAGACCCTTGAATACTACGGCCGGCTCTTCAAGCTCGAGCGGCAGGCGCGACGAGAGCGGATCGACATGCTTCTCGACATGGTCGGGCTGGAGGCGGTGCAGGATCGGCCGGTGGGCGAGTATTCGAAAGGCATGCAACGCCGCATCGGCCTGGCGCAGAGCCTCATCAACGACCCGCAGCTTTTGATTCTCGACGAGCCCACCAGCGGCATGGATCCGGTGGGTGCCCGCCAGATCAAGGATCTCATCGCCACGCTCGCCGCCCGCGGCAAGACGGTGCTCCTCTGCTCTCATCTACTCTCCGACGTGGAGGATCTCTGCGACCGCGTGGCCATCATGTATGGCGGCAAAGTGCGAGCGGAAGGCACCTGTGAGGAGCTGCTGCAGCAGGAAGACGCGACGCTTCTGGAAACGTCGGAGCTGCCGGAGCCCGTGCTTGCCGAAGTGCGGGCCGTGCTGCAACGGCACGACTTGGCATTGAACAAAGTGGAACGCCCCCGGCGACGGCTCGAGAGCCTGTTTTTGGAGATCGTGGAGACGGCTCGAAAAGAAGGCGTACAGACGTCCGGAGCCGCCAATGGCGGGGCCGTCGCGGAGTTTCTTGCCCGGCCAGAACCGGTTGCTGAGGAAGGGCCGCAGGCGGCGGCAACGCCCGATGATCAAGCGGCCGTGGATGCCGAACTGCTTGACAGCCTCGTAAAACGGTGAGTCGATGAGTACCGATCTCCTGCCGGCCGGCCTTGTGGCGACAGCTCCCGCCGATGAAAACGCTTTTGTCCACGGCGACGGCATCCCCAGCTGGTTTGACGATGAGAACCCGCGGGGCCGGCGGCGGAAATGGCTTGGGAAGTTCAAACAGCCTGCGGTCGCCCTTGGTGCACTCGCTCTTGCCGGTGGGCTCTGGCTGGCCGGCTGGCAATCCTCGGCAATCTCTGTGGCTGGTGTCGTGGCGTTGGCGGCGGGCTTTGTCCTCGGCGTGGCCGCGCTGCGAAGAATCTTGTCGGGGAGCTATCCGGTCATTGGCGTGGCCCGAGCGATCGTCGAGGAAGCGATCGGCACCCGGCTGTCGATTCTGCTCGTCATGCTGGTGGTGGTCTCGCTCCCGATTCTGCCGTTGCTTCTCGATCCCTCCGAACGACTGGCCTATCGTGTCCAGTTTTTTCTCAGCTGGTCACTTTCCGGTGCGAGCGTCCTGCTCGCGCTCATCACGATCGCGCTGTGCTGTAGCAGCGTCTGCGGCGATATCGACAGCCGACGAATCCATATGTCGCTTTCGAAGCCGATGCGACGGGGTGAATATCTGTTTGGCAAGTGGCTGGGCGTGATCCTTCTCGATCTATTGCTCGTGGCCCTGGTGGGTATCGGTGTCTATGCGTTTGCATTTGCGTTGGCACGATCCCCTGCCGCCGACCCGGCGGATCGACTGGCGGTCGATGAACAGGTGCTGACCGCGCGGGCTTCAGCGCAGCCGGTTCATCCCCGCGGCGCCGAGTTTGAGCAGTCTGTCGCGGCTACGATTGAGGAAATCCGCAAAGATGACCCGACGACGTTTAACAAGGACCCCGAACGAGCCCGGAAACGCATCATGTCGCAACGGGTGCATGAGTGGCATACCGTGACGGCTGATGTCGTTTCCAGTTTTGTCTTTCATGGCCTCGATGTGAAGGCGATCAAGGCACCGGTCGTGCAGCTGCGGCTGGAGCCGTTCGCCGATAATTCGAGCATTAGCCGGGCAGATGTCCGCTTCGCACTCTGGCTGAATGAGCGTCCCTTCCCGGTCCGGAACGGGATCCACGAAGATTACACGCTGACAACGGGGATGGTTCATACGATCGATTTACCAGCGTCGGCGATCGCAAAGGACGGCACGCTGAAGGTCACGATCGCAAACCGAAATCTGATCATGCCCGGGGAGGCACGGCCAACCAGCATTTCGTTTACGCCCGGTGCGGGGCTGGAGGTGCTCTACCGCGTTGGGGCGTTCGGTGGCAATTTTATTCGGGGGCTTGCCGTCCTGTGGGCGAAGCTGGCGATGCTGGCTGCCACGGCGCTGGCGGCTGCCGCATGGCTGGGCTTTCCCACCGCCCTGCTGGCGAGTTTCATGGTCTATGTCACCGCCGTCGCAAGCGGGTTCTTTGCCGATGCCATCGACATCTATACCGGCCTTGACCGCAGGGATGCGTCGCTCGTGGCGATGGTGCGACTCCGACTTGGTATGCTTGCGGATCGCATCCAGAAGGCCGAGTGGTGGGAGGCGATGAAGACGGTAGGCTCATACTTTGCCGATGGATTCCTGGCCCTCATTCCCTCATTTGGTCGGTTCGATTCGATCACTCAGATTGCCACTGGCCGGGTGATTCCGTTGGCCGAGAGTCTGTCGGGCATCCTCATTTTGGGGGTCGGATATCCCTTGCTGCTTTTGGTAGCGGGATGGCTCCTTCTTGAGCGACGCGACTTGGTGAGTAGCGCATCATGACCGACAAGAGCATTCTGTCGTGCGCGATCGTTGCGTTGCTGGCGGCCTTGGTAGGATCAGCAACGGTGGCCGGCGTCATTCAGAAACAGCGGAATGACCTTAATCTTGTGGTGAAGATGGAAGGTGTGGAGGGCATGCCTCCCCACGTGGCGGTTGTCACGGCGGCGCTTGGAACCTTTCGCGGGCTGGCCGTGGATATCCTCTGGGCGCGGGCGGATCACCTGCAAATGGAGGGAGAGTTTTATGAGGCCCAAACGCTCGCACAATGGATCACGACCCTTCAGCCACGATTTCCAAAGGTCTGGTGGTTTCAATCATGGAACATGGCATGGAATATCACTGCCGCAACGCAGGTGCCCGCCGAGCGATGGGGCTGGGTGAGTCGTGGCATCGACCTGCTCCGGTCTCGTGGCATCCCGCTCAACCCACAGGCTGCCAATCTTTACTTTGATTTGTCGTGGATCTTCCAGAACAAGATTGGTCGGGTTGGCGACAAGGAACACTGGTATTACAAGGCCCGTCTGGCGGGCGACATGCAGGAGGTGCTCGGAGAACTGGTGGGAGGACGAACCACCCAGCAGGCGATCGAACGGTTTCTGCGGATCAGCGATGCGCCTGCGACATTCGAAGAACTCGAGGCAAAGAAGCCTGAAATTCGCCAGGCCATCGACTTTCTGGCGAGCTATGGAGCGGGGCCAGATGAGGCAACGCTGCGGATGCTGGGCCGGGTGATGATGCGGTTGGCCTCGCTTGATGCGAAAGTCATGGGGGACCTTCCTCTGCCGCGTGGCACCAATACGGAACTTGTCCGAGCCATGCAAAAAGACCGGGAGATGGCGACGCTGATTCTCGAGGATCTTGTACCACATCTTCAGCGTCGTGTTCTCCAAGACCACTACCATATGGATCCGGCCCGCATGCTGGCAGCGATGGAGCGGTATGGACCGCTCGATTGGCGGCATCCCGACGCCCACGGGATCTATTGGTCGGAAGAAGGAGTTGCCGTCTCCAGGAAACTCTCACGGAAGGAAGACGTAAACGAGCTGATGCTCGTGCGTGGTCGCCTCCTGATGCTCTTGAGCCTCATGCGATCAGGGAAGGTCGAATATGATCCGGTTACGAGCCGTGTCGACCTTCTTCCCGATCCCCGGTTTGCCCGAAAGTTTGAGGAAGCGATCGAGGAGGCATTTGCTCTGATTCTGTCAGAAGAGGGCGTTGCGGCAGGAGAGTTTGGTGATGCAGAAGAGTCTGATCTCTTTGCCACCTACGAAAAGTTTCTGAATCTGGCCACGATGCTTGCCTATCTTTACGGCGATGAGGCCGAGGCGGAGCGATACTTTGTGCTCCTCAAGGACTTCATGGAACGGCAGGGATACGGAGATCTTCCCGCCTTCACGGGCACTCTGGAAAACTTCGTCGCCATGCGCTTTGCCGGAATGGTCGAGGTCAATCTGGGCGATCTGCGGCAACTTCTCGATGCGATGATCCGCAGAGCGCTCTTGGAGGGTCTCGCCAAGGGAGACATGAAAACGTTTAACCGTTTCCTCAAGCTTGCTCGCTCGGTGTATGACAAGCGCTATGGCGCAGCTGATCGGGGCCAGGCTTTCGTCTTGGAGGAGGCTCGACTCCCCGCCTTTCCCAAGTTGCTGGAGAACTCGTTTGAGAATGTCATGAAGCAGGCTGGGCTTCCGATTCTTACACGGGCTCGGGTCTGGTCGTGGGCGCCCGATACGCTCCGGCGGGCCACATACAAGGCATTGGCTGAGACGTTGAACGCGGAAGCGACCGCTGCCGGGTTGGACCCTCTTAAGGCCTTCCCCGCCCCAGAGGACTCAAAAGACTCGGTGCCTTCAAAGTCCGCTGGCGTCGAGGGCTTCGAGGCAAATGCGGATGAGCCAAGATAAACGCCAAGAACGGCTGGCGTTCGCTCACGAAATCCTCATGTCAGAACATCTAGTGGGAGTTCGTTGGGGGCCGATAATGGTTGAGTCGGATCTCGAGTAGATTTCCTTGATCGTTCAGCATCCCTTGCTTGTTGAACCCCACATTGAATTTCAGATCCTCGCCCCGCTTTCGAGGACACTCTATGGCTCGGTATCGGATGTCTGCTGCGATCCGGCGCGGCGTGACGCTTGTCGAACTGCTCGTGGTGGCTGCCATCTTGGCCATCATGTTCGGAACCTTGATGCCTGCGCTCCAGATGTTTCGTGAATCTGCGCGGCGGTCGTCGTGTGGGAATAACATGCGGCAACTGGCGTTGGCGATGGCCACCTATGCCGATATCCGCAAGGAATTTCCCGGCTGGCGGAATTCGGTCGAGGCATACTCGACGAAGCGGGCGGAGTCTGACGTGAAAGAAGCCGCCGTATCATGGACTGTTCCGATCCTTCCGCATATGGAAGGCAACGAAATATACGATTGGTATACGGGCTACAGCGGTGATTCTGATACGGATAACAAGGCTTCGGAGAGTAAGATCCGCACCTTCCTGTGCCCTTCTCATGGCGACGTAACGACGTCATC
>JAQBZA010000050.1 GCA_027622795.1 Planctomycetota bacterium
GGGTGTGCTGGAGTTGCAAACCCTTCACGGGGCCCGAGTCGTGATTGAGGCGCCGGCCGCCTTCCACTTCGAGTCGCCGCAGCGGCTCCACATGACCAAGGGGCGGATCGCCGCCGACGTGCCGCCGCAGGCGAAGGGATTCACCGTGGTGACGCCCTCCGGAGAGGCCATCGACCTCGGCACGCGGTTCGCCGTTGATGTGCCCGCCTCCGGTGCGGCTGAAGTGCACGTGTTCGACGGGGAGGTGGTCACCCGAGATGGCAAAAATCGGCCCACGAGCCTCCGCGATGGTGAGGCGTTTTCGCTCGCGGCAAACGCCACCCGCGAGCTTCGCACCGCGGCGTTTATCCGGGGCGGCGAGGTGCAGGAACTAGCCGCCGCGGTCGCGGCCGGGCAGGAACGTGCGTCACGGGAAGCCATGCGCCGACTCCACACCGATCCAGCGCTGATTGCGGTGATCGATTTCGAGGGCGACTTGGCCGGCGGGGATGCCCAGGACCATGCGGCCGGGCAGTATCGCGTCGTGCAGGGCCGCTGGCCGGGCTCGCAAGCGACCGACTTTACAAACGTGGGCGACCATCTGCCGCTCGACGTAGGCGGCGATACCGACTGGCTCCAGCTCACAGTCGCGGCCTGGGTGCGGCTCGATCGCCTCGACGCGCCATACCACTCGCTCTATCACACGGACGGTTGGAACCGGCAAAACCCCGGGCAGATGCACTGGATGATCGTCGACTCAGGTGTGATGCGGCTGGCGCTGCCGGGATGGAAGCTCGCCGCCGACGCGATCGAGCAGCACGGGCATCCCGAGTCGCGAACGTCGGTGCTCGGTGCCGCAGGCCGCTGGATGCATCTGGCCATCGTGTACGACTCAAGTGCGAAGACCGCGCGATTTTATGTCGATGGCCGCCCCGATGGCGTCACCCTGCTCGCCGAGGCTCCACCGGCGCGGCTCGGGCCGGCCCGCGTGGGAAATTGGAACGCCCACGACCGCAAGCTGAGCGGCCGCATTGATGAGCTTGTGTTTGTGGGCCGAGCGGTCGCGGTGGAGGAGATTCGTGGGCTCTACGAAGCCGGCGCGCCCTACCGTCCACACAGCCCATGAGAACAGCCATGTCTTGCCGCCTCGCCATTGTCGCGATCATCTGCCTGCATGGAGTCGCAGCCCGCGCCGCCGCGCCCGACTTCGTGCATGACATTCGCCCACTGCTCGAAAAGCACTGCTATGCCTGCCATGCGGGAGAACAGGCAAAGAGTGGGGTGCGGCTCGATCTCAAGGCGGGGGCCTTCAAGGGGGGCGATGGCTGGGGGCCGGCGATCGTGGCTGGCGACGCCAACGAGAGCCCGCTCGTGCAGTTCGCCCGGGGTGACGATCCCGATCTGCGGATGCCCCCGAACGACTCCGATCTCCCGCCGCTTGCCGAGCATGAAGTCGCAATCCTCGTGGCGTGGATCAACGCCGGGGCAATCTGGCCCGATGGCATCGATACGGCGACCGTTGTCGACAAGACCGACCACTGGGCCTTCAAGCCTGTTCAGCGGCCGGCTGTGCCTGCAGTCCATGCCACCGCCTGGCCCCACAACGACATCGACCGCTTCATTCTGGCCCGCCTCGAGGCCGAGGGCCTGCAGCCATCGCCCCCAGCCGACCGCCGGGCCTGGCTCCGCCGGGCCACGTTGGACCTCACGGGATTGCCGCCGACGCCTGACGAGGTCGAGCACTTTGTGACCGACTCCTCGCCCGGAGCGCATGAGGACGTGATCAAGCGGCTCCTCGCGTCGCCTCACTACGGTGAACGGTATGCCCAGCACTGGCTCGACGTCGTTCGCTACGCCGACACCCACGGCTACGAAGTGAACACCGAACGGCCCAATGCCTGGCCCTACCGCGACTATTGTGTGGCGGCGTTCAATGCCGACCTGCCCTACGATCAGTTCATTCGCGAGCAGATCGCCGGAGCGGATCAGGGGAAGGAGGCATCCACCGGGTTTCTTGTGACCGCCGCCGTGTTGCTGCCGGGGCAGATCGGGAAGGATGAGGCCTCCATGCGAGCAGCCCGGCAGGATGCGCTCAACGACATCATCGTCAACACGAGTGACACGGTGCTGGGCCTCACCGTTGGCTGCGCCCGTTGCCACGACCACAAGTTTGATCCGATTACCGCCCGCGACTACTACGCGCTGCAGGCCTTCTTTGCGGGCGTCGATTACGGCGAGCGGATGCTGATGACGCCCGAGTCGTTCGTCCTCCGCAAGGAGCACGATGCCGCGCAGACGCGGATCACCGAAATTGATCGTGAGCTGCCGCGGTATCAGCCGCTCGCCCGCGCCGGCCACACCCGGCCGGCCGTCACACCGCAGTTCAATACCGATCGGATCGCGCCGGTCTCCGCCCGGCGGCTGCGGTTCACGATCGATACGAACACGCTCGAGCCCTGCCTCGACGAACTGGAGGTGTTTGACGGTGAAGGGCGGAACGTGGCCCTCGCCACCGCGGGCACGAAGTCGTCTTCTTCCGGCAATCTCGTCACCGCGGGCAGGCATGAGCTCGAACACGTCAACGACGGCCAATACGGCAATGGCCGCAGCTGGATGGCGGCCACCCGACACGACAGCTGGGTGATGCTCGAGTTTCCGGCGCCCGTCGCGATCGAGCGGATCATGTGGGGCCGCGACCGGACCGGGAAATTCAAGGACCGCACCCCGACGGCCTACCGCATCGAGGTGTCGGCCGGCACTGACGAGAATGATGCCTGGACGCTCGTGGCCGATTCAACCGACCGGCTCCCCTTCGGCACGAAGGAGAACGACCCGCTCGCCGGCCTTTCTGCCGAAGATCGCGCGACGGTCACGGCCCTCGAAAAGGAGAAGGCGGCGGCTCAGGCCCGCGTCAAGGCTGCGACCCGCGACATGCGGGTGTTTGCCGGCAGCTTCAAGGAGCCGCATCCTGTCCATCTGCTCAACCGCGGTGACGCGGAGCAGCGGAAGGGGCAGGTGCCGCCAGAGTCGATCGCCACGTTTGCCAGCGTGGTGTCACCGGTCCGCTTACCCGACGATGCCCCGGAAGCCGAGCGTCGCCAGGCCCTCGCCGCCTGGCTTACCGACCCCGCACATCCGCTCCCGGCCCGCGTGATGGTGAATCGAATCTGGCAGTGGCACTTTGGTGTCGGCCTTGTTGATACGCCAAACGACCTCGGCCGCAACGGCTCAACACCCTCGCATCCGGAGTTGCTCGATTGGCTGGCCAGCGAGTTTGTGGCCAGCGGCTGGTCGGTCAAGCAGATGCACCGGCTGATCATGGGCTCGGCCACGTATCAGCAGGCGAGCGCAGGCAACCCTGCCGGGCTTGAACACGACGCCGGCTGCCGGCTGTTGTGGCGGTTTCCGCCGCGACGGCTCGAGGCCGAGGCAATCCGCGACACGATCCTCGCCGTGAGTGGCCGGCTCAACCTCGCGATGGGAGGGAGAGGCTTTGATCTCTTCAAGTCTCGCGGCGGCCTCGCCGGCTTTACACCGATCGAGACATTCGATGAGGCCGGCCGACGGCGGATGATCTATGCCCACAAGGTGCGGATGGAGCGGGATGCCGTCTTCGGCGGCTTTGACTGCCCCGATGCGGGCCAGTCGACGGCCCGCCGCCGCCAATCGACGACACCGCTCCAGGCGCTCAATCTCTTCAACAGCTCCTTTACGCTCGAGGAATCACGGGCCTTCGCGGCCCGCATCGAGGCGGAGGCAGGGCAGGAGTCTGCGGCGGCGACCGACGGCGATTCGGTGCGTTGGCAGATCGACCGGGCTTTCGAGCTGGCCTTGTCTCGGTCGCCCGATGCCGTCGAGGCAAGCGCTGTGGAGGCGGTAGTCGGCGAACATGGCCTCGCCACGCTCTGCCGCGTGATCTTCAACAGCAATGAGTTTGTGTTTGTCCCGTGATCGCCCGACTCAAGAGCCACCTTTATGACATCATCCAATCGCATCTCCTTCACCGGCCAGCGGCTGCTCGACCGCCGCGGCTTTCTGGGCAACTCCGCCTCCGCGCTCGGCTCGATCGCGTTCTCCAGCCTGCTGGCGAACGACAACCTGCTCGCTGCCACCGATCCGATCCATCCGCTGATCGATCCAGCCCACCCCTACGCCCCGCGGCCGCCGCACTTTTCGCCCAAGGCCAAAAATGTGCTCGTCATCTTCTGTGCCGGCGCGGTGAGCCAGCTCGAGACATGGGACTGGAAGCCCGAACTCGTGAAGTGGGATGACAAGCCGCTTCCGGGCGGGCCGGCTGTGACGTTCCAGGGACCCGCCGGCAACCTGGCTCGGCCGCAGTATGCGTTCAAGCCGCGCGGCCAGACCGGCAAAATGGTGTCGGAGATGATTCCCCATCTTGCGGAACTCACCGACGACATCGCATTTGTCCACTCGCTCACGAGCAAGACCAACACCCACGGCCCGGCTGAGAATTTTCTCTCGACCGGCTCGATCTTCGACGGCTTTCCGAGCATCGGCGCCTGGGTGACCTACGCGCTCGGCAGCGAAAACCAAGACCTCCCCGCCTTCGTCTCGATCCTCGACCCGCGGGGCATCCCACAGGCCAGCAGCAACAACTGGAACCCCGGTTTCCTCCCGGCTGAGTTTCAGGGCACCACGCTGAGCGCGAAGGATCCGGTGCGGCACCTCGCGCCGCCGGGAGGTGTCAGCCCCGCGGCTGATCGCGCGGCTCGCGACCTACTGGCGCAGCTGAACGAGCACCATCTCGCGCAGCACCCGGAAGACAATTCACTCGCCGCCCGGATCGCCAGCTACGAACTGGCCGCCCGGATGCAGCTTTCGATGCCGGCGCTCAACGACCTCTCGACCGAGTCGGCGGCCACGCTCAAGGCCTACGGGGCCGACGACGAGTCGAATCCGACCAAGGCGGCCTTCGCCCGTAACTGCATTCTCGCCCGGCGGCTCATCGAGAAGGGCGTGCGGTTTGTGCAGCTTTTCAATGGGGCCTATGCCAGTGGTGGGGTGCTCAACTGGGATGGGCACACGAAGCTCAAGGAGCAATACGACGTCCATGCGGCGGTCCTCGACCAGCCGGCGGCGGCCCTGATCAAGGATCTCAAGCAACGGGGACTGCTCGCTGACACACTGGTCGTCTGGTGCACCGAGTTTGGTCGGATGCCGTTTTTCCAAAAGGGAGCCAAGGGCCGCGATCACAATCCCGACGGTTTTACCTGTTGGTTGAACGGTGCGGGCGTGAAGCCGGGCGTGAGCCACGGAGCCACCGATGATCTCGGCGTGAAGGCAGTAGAAAACACCCATTCACTCTACGACTTCAACGCCACGATCCTCCACCTCCTCGGTCTCGATCACACCCGCCTCTCGTTCCGTCACAACGGGTTTGAACGCCGGCTCACCGACGTCCACGGCCATGTCATCAACGAGATTCTCTCTTAGCGCACATCCCGTTTATCTGTAGCGACGGTCAGACAAACTGAGAAAGGTAGACGAGAGGGTCGGCGAACGCTCGAGGAGCATTGGGCGTATCCTCGCCCCGCGACAATTTGAAAGACCGCGAAGCGGCGACTTTTGCCGCCCTCGAGCCGGCGATGCACGTAAGTCGGATGCGCTCTAGAATCTGTTCATCCGGCTTGGGGCCAGCAAGCGTTCAGGACACCCGGAGCACCTATTGACCGATGAAAAGTAGATTCACGAGCAGCAACGCCAAATCCCCGTCGCGTTGCGACGGCAGGCGATGAATCGTTTATTCAAACCTCAATAAGCCAGGGTACGCCTCGTTCACGGTTCCGCTCCGAGCCGCTCTGCGGCCGCTTTCGCACGGTTGATCAGGAAGTCGACGAGCGGCTGGCAGTGGAAAAAGCCTTCCCAGAACGAGTGGCCTTGGCCTGGGGCGACGATCAACGTCACCAGGTCACCTTTGCCGGCTGCCTCGTAGCGTTTTTTGACCTCAGCCGAGTTGGGTCCAAGCGGCACGACCTTGTCATCGTCGCCATGGATGATGCAGAAGGGCACGCCGGCCTGCGCCGCCACGTCGATCCGCTCGATCGGGCAGAGGGCAGCCGCCTGCGCGGAAAGCTGCTCGGGCGAGAGTCCGTAGGCGACAGCCGCCTTGGCGACGCCAGGATAGGTCCGCCAGTCATATACCGGGTAGATCCCACCGACACCGGCCGTGAGATCGGGATGGGCGATCGCCCAGGCGCTGGCCCACAGGCCTCCCCGACTGCGGCCAAGCAGCGCCGGCTTTGTCGAGTAGCCCCGCCGCACCATCTCGGCATGCAGCGCTTCAGCTGCCTTCACCGCCTCCGGGCTGCCGTATGACTCGCCCGTGTCGACACCGGCCACGGCCACGCCGGCAGCCACAAACTGCTCGTGCATCCACTTTTCGGCCTTGTCGGGATAGGCCGGCAGGGTGGGGGAGTACAGGATCCAAGGCTTGGATCCACCGTCCGCAGGGGGCGTGGGCGGCAAGAAGAGGAAAGCCGTATGGCCCGCCACATCGAAAACTTCGCCGGGAAGGATAAGATTTTTCTGACGCAGTCGTTGATCGAGCCCATCAGCCAGCAGAGAACCAGTCTGGTACCCACATCCCAACCAGAGGATCAAGGCTGTCCACATCACACGGCTGACCATATTGCAAAATCCATTGAGGTTTGAAGAAACGAGTCATCACGTATCGTCGCCACGCGACGGGAATCTGGCATCCTGCCCGTGGATCAATTTTCATCCGTCGATGAGGATTCCGCCGTGAAATCACACGCCATAAGCATCACACACCAGACGGTTGAGGGCCGCCCGCAGTAAGCCAGCTCATGTGACTGGGTATTGTGCAACGACAGAATTTACATTCTATCCATGCTACGATGAAATACCGTCCGCTGCCTGCTATCGTCGTGATCTTTGCGCCAGTCATCTCGGCACTAGCGACTGACACCACTCCAGCGCCGCCTTCCCAACCTCCGCTCGATCATCGCTTCCTCGCAGCCCACTGTCTCAAGTGCCACGCCGAGGGCGTCGAAGACGCAGCCGTGCGGCTCGACGATCTGCCAGCCGCGATCACCACCGTCGAGGCCGCCGAGCGGTGGCAGAAGGTGCTCAACGTGCTCAACTCCGGCGAGATGCCGGCGGAAGACGAGCCACAGCCCGAAGCCGCAGCCAAGACGGAGTTTCTCGCCACGCTCTCGCAAGCTCTGGCCACGGCCCGTAGGACGATTGGTGACCAGGGCCGGATCGCCACGCTCCGCCGGCTCAACCGCCGCGAATACAAAAACACGCTCCGGGTGTGGCTCGATATCGATATCGATGTGAGCAGCCTGCCCGATGATAAGGGGGGCGGCCCGTTCGACACGATCGGCTCGTCGCTCTTCATGTCGAGTGATCAGTTCGAGCAATACCTCGCCCTCGGCCGGAAGGCGGCCGGCACGGCGGTCGCCCGCTGGCGGGAGGCGGGCGGTGCGCCGCCCCCGCGGCAGACCATCCGCACGGAAGTGGAAGTCGCGGCCCGTCGGAAAGTGGCCGGTGTTCTCAACGGCTACTTCCTGGGCGGCTACCGCATGGCCCGCGCCTGGCAGGCAGCCGGCGCCGATCCTGCCAAAGCAAAAGACTTCGGCCTGCCCGATGACGTCGAGGCCAAGTTTCGGATCCGACAATACGAGATCCATGGCCCTTATCTTGGCCAATTTCTCGCGGCGCCAAAGTCGGACGAGGGGGCCTGGCTGATGTGGGCCCGCGGACATTACGACACCGAAACGATCACGATCCCCGCCGACGCGCCGCCAGGTGACTACCTGCTGCGACTCAGGATTGCCGGCAACGACAAGGTGCCGGCTAGTCGGCGATTCCTCGAGATGGGTATCCCGAAGTCGGCAGACGATTTTGCGCTGCTGCAGGTGTTTCAGATCACCGGCTCACTCGGCCGGCCGGAGACGCTCGAAATCCCCGTGACAATCACCGCCGACGGCCCGCGGTCATTTGCCTTCCGCGAAAAGCGGCATGCCGACCCGACGGCAGTCGGGTTTGCCTCCAACATGGCCAATGTCACCAACGGCGTGGGCCTCGATTTCTCGATGTGGATCGACTGGGTCGAGTGGCAGGGGCCGGTGCCCGATCCCGAGATGGCGAGCCGGTCGCTCGACCTCTTTGGCGTGTCGTTTCCTGAGGAGGGCGACGCCACCACGGCCCGCGGCATCCTCGCGCACTTCGCGACGCAGGCCTTTCGTGGCGTGCAGCCGCAGGCCGACTATCTCGACGGGCTCGTCGGCGTTTTCGAAGGCCAACGGGCCGCCGGGAAATCGTTTCCCGAGGCGATCATCGAGCCGCTGGCCGTGATCCTCGCCTCGCCGGCCTTCCTCTATCTCAATGAGCCGCTTTCGCCACCGGCAGGCGACCCAGCTGCCGCCGCCGCCGACAGCGACCGCAGCCTCTCCGATCTCGAACTCGCGGCCCGGCTCTCCTACTTCCTATGGGCGGCGCCACCCGATGCCGAGCTGATCGCAGCGGCTGCCAACGGTAGCCTGCGTACGCCAGCCACACTCGCCCAGCAGACGGAGCGACTCATCGCTGATCCACGATCGTTCGAACTCGCCAAGGGTTTTACGCATCAATGGCTCTCGATCGACCGGCTCGATTTCTTTCGGTTCGACAGCCAGCTGCATCCCGATTTTGACGAGCCGACCCGCGAGGCCGCCAAGCACGAGGTCTATCACACCTTCCACACACTCCTGAACGACAACCTCGACGCCCGCAGTCTGCTCAAGAGCGACTTTGTTGTGGTGAACGGCCTGCTGGCAACCTACTACGAGCTGCAGGACGTCACTGACCCGGCGAAGCCGAAGCCGATCATCGGGTCTGCGTTTCGCAAGGTGCCGGTGCCGGCCGGCAGTCCGCGGGGCGGCCTCGTCGGCATGGCGGCGATCCTCGGCATGGGGAGCAATGGCGAACGGACGAGCCCTGTCGAGCGGGGCGCGTGGGTGCTGAGGAAGCTGCTCAACGATCCGCCTCCCGATGCCCCGCCCAACGTGCCGCAGCTCTCCCGGCTCGACAGCCAGAAGATCTCCACCCGCGAACGGCTGCGGATGCACCAGGAAGAGCCGCAGTGTGCCCAGTGCCATCGCGTGATCGACCCGATCGGGTTCGGCCTTGAAAACTTCGATGCCAGCGGCAAGTGGCGGACCGAGGAGCATGCCTACCGGATGGGCTGGGTGCTCGAGGTCGGCGAGCGGAAGGTTCACGGCAAGGTGGTCGCCGCATCGTTCCCGATCGACCCGGCCGGGGCGTTTTATAACGGCCCGTCGTTCAAGGATTACTTCGAACTGCGAGATCGGATCGCCGCCCGCGGCGACGACTTTCTGCGGGGGCTGATTGAAAACCTCTACGCCTACGCCCTCGGCCGCCCGGTCAGCTTCGCCGACGCCGACACGATCGACGCTCTTGTCGCCCAAGCCAAGGCCGACGGCGGCCGCCTCGCCGCCATCATCCAAGCCATCGTCGCCACCCCCGAGTTTCAAACCAAGTGACCACGATGCCCATTCCCCGTCGCACGATCCTCAGGGCCACCGGCACGGCGCTCGCGCTGCCATTCCTCCCCTCGCTCAGCTGGCGGCGGTTTGCCGCGGCAGCAGCGCCGGCCACACCGCCCAAGCGGATGGTCTTCCTCTCGTTCGGGTGGGGCGTGACCAACGAAACTTGGTTCCCCGACAAGACGAAGACCGGTGCCGACTATCCGCTCTCCGACGGCCTCGCGCCGCTGGAGCGCCACAAAAACAAGATCACTGTCATCCAAGGCCTCTCCAACAAGTTCGCCGCCGACGCCCACTGGGGCAGCACGTTTTATTTGACGGGCGCCAACCGCTACGCCTTGCCCGGCAGCAGCTTTTCTAACTCGATCTCGGCCGATCAGGTCGCCGCCGAGCAGTTCGGCAGGCACACGCGGTTTACCTCGCTCCAGCTCACGAGCAAAGACGCCGACCAGTCGGGCCACGGCCCCGGCCTCTCGCTCGCCTGGAACCGTCAGGGCAAGCCAATCGCCGGCGTCGATACCCCGCTGGCCGCCTACCAAAAGCTCTTCGGAGATGAGACGCTGCCCCTCGCCGATCGCGAACGCATGCTCAAAGAACAGCGGAGCGTGCTTGACGCCGTGCTCGCCCAGGCCAAGGCAATCGACAAGACGCTCTCCAAGCGCGACAAGGACAAGCTCGACGAATACTTCCAGTCGATCCGCGAGATCGAGACTCGGCTCGCCAAGGAGGAGTCCTGGATGACCACGCCCAAGCCAAAGCCACCGCTCGACGCGCCGGGCGAGTCACTCGTAGGCGAGGAGGAGGTCAGGCTGATGTATGACCTGCTCGTGGCGGCCTTTCAGACCGACAGCACCCGCGTGGTCACCTACCGCCAGCCGATGGCTAACCTGATCAAGAGCATGGGGATCACCGTCGCTCCCCACGACATGAGCCACTACACGCCGGGCGAGCGGATGGCGGCCTCACAGCGGCGGGACAAGAAACAGAGCGAACTGCTCGCCTCCCTGCTCGACAGGTTGGAGGCCGTGAAGGAGGCCGACGGGTCGAGCCTGCTCGACAACGTCTGCCTCGCCTATGGCTCGAACATCCGCTCGATCCACTACCTCGACAACTGCCCGACTGTGATCGCCGGCGGCGGGGCCGGGATCTCCCACGGCCGCCATGTCGTGCTCGAAGCCAAGCAGACCCCACTGGCCAACCTCTGGCTCACCCTCCTCCAGGGCGTTGGCATCGAGATCGACACTTTCGGTGATTCGACCGGCCCGCTCGGCACACTGACGGCCTGAGTCGTGCTCGTCAACCCTCTCCCCCGCCATTCTCAGTTCGTCAGAGAATCGGGATGGCAATATGGACTTGCTCTTGTCGATCGGATGGAAGACCTGTGCAAGACCAGCGTCTTGAAAATCTGTGATGTTGCAGGTGCACAACTCGGACACTCCGATGCTGCGCAACGTCACGGCGAGTACTCTTCACCGCCGTAAAAAGCAGACAAGGTGAAACTGGGGGATCGTCAGTCAGGATTGCAGTTCATGGCGACAGAACGCAAACCCCGCATTTGGAAACCTGAACTGCACTGGCCATGGGCACCGGGGTATGATCAGATCCATGAAGACTATCCTTCGGCAGGGCAGCCTCCTGCTGATGTCCATCACGTTGCTCCTTGAAACGGCATCGAGCCACGCCGTCGATCCCGACGGCCCACCGCTTTCGGTGCAGGACATCGCCAAGACAGTTCGAAACTCGATCGTCACCATCCGTCATGCGGGTCGCTCCGGCAAGGCGGAAGGCCTCGGTACTGGATTCGTGATTGCCGCCGATGGGCTCATTGCCACCAATCTGCACGTCATCGGGGAGGCACGACCTGTCAGTGTCGAATTGGCCGACGGGCGATCGTTCGACGTGATCGAGATTCACGCCTCCGACAGCCCCTCCGATCTGGCCGTCGTCAGAATCCCGGCACGGGGCTTGATTCCACTGGACCTTGGCGATCCTGCGACCCTTGCCGATGGGCAGGAGGTCATGGCGATCGGGAACCCGCTGGGGCTCGAGCGGAGCGTCGTGGCTGGACATGTGTCGGGGCGGCGCCGTATCGATGGCCATGACATGATCCAGGTTGCCATGCCCATTGAACAGGGAAACAGCGGTGGTCCGCTTCTCGATTTGCGTGGACGGGTGCATGGGGTCATCACACTGAAAAGCGCTATCGCGGCAAACATCGGATTTGCCGTCACCGTCGACCACCTTGCTTCGCTGCTTGCCAATCCCAACCCGGTTGCCATGGATCGCTGGGTCACAATCGGTGCCCTCGACCCCGGGGAGTGGACGACGGTCGGCGGAGCCACCTGGCGACAACGGGCCGGCCGAATCTCCGTGCAGGGGATCGGGCGGGGCTTCGGTGGCCGTGCCCTGTGCTTGTCGTGCCAGCCACCCCCCGCAGACCCCTATGAAGTTGCCGTCTGGGTTCGTCTGGGCGATGAATCTGGTGCGGCAGGCCTCGCCTTCGCCTCCGATGGGAGTGACTGCCACTACGGTTTCTATCCCTCAAAGGGAAAATTACGCCTCACGCGTTTCGACGGACCGGAGGTTACGAGTTGGCACATCCTCCACGACGCCCCGAGCCCGGCTTACCGTTCCGGCGATTGGAATCACCTGCGGATCCGGCACGACAACGGACGGATCGAGTGCTTCGTCAATGATGAGCGATGCGTCGTGACGACGGCTCGGGGACTCTCTGGTGGCCAGGTTGGCCTGGCGAAATTTCGTGATACCGAGGCGGAGTTTCGGGGGTTCATCATGGGGGACACCTGTCCGCCGGCCGCACCGGCCGCCGAAGTGGTCAAGCAGGTTCTCTCGATCATCGATTCGGATCCCGACGCGATCGCCGCTGACACGGCAGGCGACGTAATGACACGTCTTCGCGAGATCCCCGATGGTGCCGAAGCGGTCCTGGCCCACGCCGTGGCGTTGGAGCGGGAATCATCGCGACTGCGAAGGCTCGCAAGCGACCTCCAGACACAACGGGTTCTCGACGAACTGAGGGCCTTGCTGGTCGGCGCACCCAATACCTTCGACCCCTTTGACGGTGCGTTGCTCATCGCTCGCCTGGACAATCCCGAACTCGACACGGCCGCCGTCGAACGAGACCTCGACCGCCTCGCCAGCA
>JAQBZA010000051.1 GCA_027622795.1 Planctomycetota bacterium
CTGAGTCGGCGTAGGAAACCGAGCGGAGCCAGGACGGCGAAGCGAGGTTTCCTCCGAGCGAGCGAAGGGTAGGATGCCCGTAGCGAGCGTCCGGCGAAGTGGCACGGGCAACCCCGAGCCGCGTCACCACCAACGCCTCCTTCTTTGCAGCGAACGCCTACTTCTTCCCACCAAACTTATACGACGGATTGGCCGGGTCGAAGTCGGCATCGGTGAAGCCCTGATTGGTCTTCACGTTCATGTAGGTGTATTCCTCCATGAGCACCGGCTGCCCCCCCGCCTCGTGCGGCCAGTCATAGGCCTCGTAGCGGATCGGAATCAGCAGTTCGTCGTCGATGAAGACCCGGGCCAGGTGAAAGCGGAAATTTCTCCGCGGCACAGGATGCACCACCTGCACGCAGGTGCAGATCCGGCCGTTGACCTTCGCGTTCGGAAAGAAATTGACCTCGCATTCGCCAAACTGCTTATCATGCTCAGCCACCTCAACAAGCCGCTCCGCGAGCCGCTCCACTCCAAACTCGGTGATCGGATAGCGATTGCCGGTCATCGCGAGCATGCTCTGCGGCTTGAGCGAAACCGTCCCGACCATCGCCCGCACGCCGCTTCCCGCGTGGGCGAGCATGTTGTTGTCATTTTTGCCATCGACGTAGATCACTTCCTGGCCCTTTACATCTTCCGGGCCAAGGAAATACAGATACACACTGAAGGGCGCCCGCCGCACCTTCGCAAACATGTACTGGTGCTCGCCGAGCTTGCCGTCAATCCGCTCCCGCTTGACCATCGTGCACGAGTAGTCCTGGATCGTGGCCTGAAGCGAGGCGAGCCCCTTGGCGGCCAGTTCGAGAGCCGGCTCAAGTGGATGGGCACCGGCAGACGCGGCATTGGCCTCACCGGCATTGACGTTCATCTGGGAGGCATCACCGGCGGGAACGAGGCCTGGGCCCTGCGTTCCGGCTGCGTCGGCCGGGAGGGGGGCGGCCGGCTGCTGGGCCAGCGTGGGTCCGCATACCAGCAGCGCCGGCACGATCACACACCCGATCCAGAGACGACTGAGACACATCTGCTTGCCGACCATCTTTCCCTCCATGGATCTGCCTGTCGGGCCTGCTTAGGCAAGGGCATCCATGCCACTGCCGTTCGTATCAAGAGACAAAAACCCGCAGTCAAAACCTTTGTGTTGGAATCGCAATTCATGTCCGCAACCATGAGAAACAACCGGTAGGCCGGCATGTTCCGGAGAGGCGTTGAAGTTTCACAGTGAAGCTCCGGCACCCTGCAGACCACGGGACTCTAGCGAACACCGCTCCAAACAGCCATGCAGGTTTTTCCCGTATTTTACGGAAAAAGCCGGGGCGGCTTGCCCCTGTCTTTCCCCACAACCATGCTCAGAGACTCTCCAGCGTTCAAAAATCCCACGTTTGGCGGTCATGTCGCACACCGATTCCATCACAACCCCCGGGGGCCTCGCCGTGAGCCGCGTGGAATCGATGCCCTTCGGGGAGAATACCTATGTGGTGCATCGCCCCCCAGATCGTCGCTGCCTCGTAATCGATCCCGGATTTGAACCCGATGCGATTGTGGCAGCCATTGAAAATGCCGGGCTCGAGCCGGAGGCGATCCTCCTCACCCACGGTCATTCCGATCACATTGCTGGCAACGCCGCCCTGCGCTCGGTGTGGCCCGGTCTGCCGATCCTGATCGGCCGCCATGACGCCCCGAAACTCCTGGACGCAAAGGCCAACCTCTCGGCACCGTTCGGCTTTCTTGTCAACAGTCCGCCGGCTGACCAGTTGCTCGACAACGGCGACACGGTTGAACTGGCGGGGCTCTCCCTCGCCATTCACGAGATTCCTGGTCATTCGATCGGTCATGTTGTGTTTCAGGTGGTCGATTGCGATCCCCCGGTCGTTTTCGCCGGTGATGTCTTGTTTCGCGAGGGCATCGGCCGCACCGACTTTCCCGACGGCAGTTTCGACGCGCTGGCCCGCGGCATCACGGCGACGCTCTATTCCCTGCCAGACGAGACACTCGTGTTTCCCGGCCATGGACCGGCGACCACCGTGGGTCATGAACGTCGCCACAACCCATTTGTGACCGACCCGCGAGGCCCGTCATGACCCCTCCCATCCTCGCGACCACCGCACCGGGCAAGAAACGCCCGCCACCCCGATTGACCGAGCGGCCGGTGACGGGGAATGATGTGTCGATGCTTTCTCCGGCAGATCCTTTCACGTCGCCCGTTGCCGTCGCTTCGCTGCAGCACCGGTCGCCCCTCTGCCGGGCCGCCGGACTCTTGTTGGCCGGACTGGCGCGGCTTCTCTCCGGTGCAAGCGTTCGCTGGATTGCCAGTCAACCCGATACCTGCCAGCGGATCTACTTTGCCAATCACACCAGCCACCTCGACGCCCTTGTGATCTGGGCTTCGCTTCCTCCCTCGATTCGCGAGATCACTCGCCCTGTCGCGGCCAAGGACTATTGGTCGCGGGGACTGATCCGCCGCTGGCTGGCCCGCGATGTATTCGATGCGCTCCTTATCGATCGTACCGACATCAAGGTGCATCAGAGTCCGGTCGACCTGATGCTCCGGGAGATCGGCACCGCAAAATCGTTGATCGTATTCCCCGAGGGCAGCCGCAGCATCAGCGGTGAAGTGCAGGAATTCAAAAGTGGGCTCTACTACCTCGCCAAGAAGCGGCCTGACATCGAACTGATCCCGGTCTTCATCGACAACCTCAACCGCGTGCTACCCCGCGGAGAGTTTCTCCCCGTGCCGCTGCTCTCGTGCATCAGTTTTGGCCCACCGCTCTGGCTGGAACAGGGTGAGCAAAAGCTTGACTTTCTCACTCGCGCCCGTCGGGCACTGCTGGCGCTTAAGGAGTAGCGTGGCATGAACGACGTGCGGACGATCGTTCTTGTCACAGGAGTTTTAGCCCTGCTGACGGCTGCCACTGGGGCGGGCCAATTCCTGAAGCGGCACCCCGACCGTGGTCTCGATCCGGCCGCAGTTCGCACCTTCAATCTCCGGCTCCGCGGATGGTGGATCCTGTGCACAGTGCTGGCCGCCGCTTTCTGGCTCGGCACAACGGCCACGGTCGTGCTCTTCGGGCTGGTGTCGTTTTGGGCACTCCGTGAGTTCATCACGCTGACCCCCACCCGCAAGGGCGACCACCGCGCGCTGTTCTGGGTGTTTTTCCTGTTTACGCCTCTGCACTATGTGCTCGTGGGTCTGAATCGATACGACATCTTCAGTGTTTTCCTACCGGTCTACGCCACGCTCTTCGTGCTCGCCCGCGTGGCCGTGGCGGGTGACTACAAGCGTTTTCTCGAACGGACGGCGAAGATTCAGGCCGGCCTCGTGGTCTGTGTCTACTGCCTCTCGTTTGCTCCCGCGTTGTTGCAGATCCCGGTGGAGGGGCAGGCCACCGTCGGCCGCAGCGCGAATTTCCGACTGCTGTTTTTCCTGATCCTCCTCGTGCAGTTTGCCGACGGAACGCAGTATGTGTGGAGCCGGATGCTCGGTCGGCGGTTGGTGGCCGCCGCCGTCAGTTCCAACCGCACATGGGAAGGACTGCTCGGGAGTGCGGCCAGCACGGCACTGCTCGCAGCGGTGCTGTGGTGGGCCGCGCCCCCCTATCAACCATGGCAGGCGGCGTTGGCGGGGCTCGTGATCGCGGTGCTGGGCTTCGCCGGCGGGATGACCATGTCGGCCATCAAGCGCGACCGCGGCGTCAAGGATTACGGCACGCTTGTGGCCGGCCACGGCGGCGTGCTCGACCGTGTCGACTCAATGTGCTTCGCCGCGCCGGTCTTCTACCACCTGACACTGCTGGTGGCGCAGTAGGATGCCGACCTCCGGTCGGCCTACTTGCGCGAGTAGATTGACCTGCGACCGGAGACGTTCAAGGCTGCCGGACCCTGCGGAACATGGATGGGCACGATCTCCGCATCCGGACTCTGGCCACGGGCCCGCGGCGTGGCGGCAGCCAACGCAACTGCCGAAGGCGGTGGCATGACTGCCGGCGGGGCCGGGCAGCCCCGCTTCACCCATTCCAGCCACACATGCTGGAGGTGCGCGAGATCGCCGACGCCATAGTGACTGGCCAGCGCTGCTGGCCAGTTTTCCGTGGCCAAGCCATCACCGACAAAGGCCACGTACTTATGCCGCCCTCCCCGCTCGATGAGGAATCGGGCCAGCGAATAGCCCTGCGAATACAGCGGCAACACGTCGGCCGGATACTCCCGCATCGCAAACATGTCAGGGAAGGCGATGCCTCGCCCGGTGGAGAGAAACTCTACCAGCAGGCGATGTTGGCGGGCCCGTTCCACCGGGTGTTCGACGGTCGTACAGGCTCCCTCGTCGGCCCACCGCGGAAGCGGCTGGCGGAAGTGAGTGGCGAAGATCGTGTGCGTGATTTCATGCGGCAACACTGAATCAAGGATGCGCTCCTCACTTCCTTGGATCGTCATCGTCCAGTTGAAAACTTCGCCCTTGTCAAAGACGAAGCTCGTGGCTCCCCCGGCGCCGAGCTGCGGAGCCACCTCGGCCGCGATGGGACAGGGACGGCTCCACCGCGGGAGCGGCTGCCCGATCCATTCGATCGCCAAATCATGACGATACTGTTCGGCTGCGTCACCGATGCGGCGGGCAAGCGCGGGCGTGGGGGCTTCGACGATGAAGTTGGCCGTTCTATGGCCGGCTGCGACTGCCGCAGCCCCACACCCGGCAACCATCCCACTGATCACAATCCTGAGCAGCCCGCGCCACCAGCGTTGATCGACAATCCGTCCGTCCGCCATGCCCGGTCACCTCCGTGTGCCTGCGTCGTTCGCGTGTTGATCATCACGAAGCAGGCGGAATCCTTTCCGCCGCCCCGCACTCGCGCACGACACCTCGCCCCGAAACACCGTGCATGCAGGTGACCAGCACCTGAGAGCGATCGGACACTACCGGGAGGGCCCAGATGGAGCCAGACCGCTTTTATCGTGGCGGAAGCATGATCTGTTGTGTCGAAGGCATGTCGGCCAACCCGACGCCGGAGGGCGAGGGGAACTGGGCAACCGTGCTTTCGTCACTGAAGGACGGGAGCCACCACCGAGATACTCGCGGCAGCCCATCAATCAGGGCCACGAGAAGAAACACCATCCCCGGCCACGCCGGTGTGAGAAGAATAAGCCAGGCTACTCCTGCTGCGGCTGCGGCCGCAGGCAGCCAACGCCGCACGGTCACCGTCCAGTCGGCTGGCCAAAACCTGCCTGTCTTCCACAGCACGACTGCCCCAACCATCAGCACGAGGGTCGCCAACACGCGACCACCCACCGTGGGATCGGCACGCCGTGCGACTCGCAACGTGAGCCCACGAACGGTATCCCCCGCCATCGGGCCTTCGACAACAGCATAGAGCAGGTCTGCACTGGCCCTGTCGGGACCTGGTTTGGGTACCCACGGTTTTTCGGCTGCGAGCAGTTCGCCGCTTCCGCGGAGTGTCATAAATTCCTCCAGCCGCCCGCGACCAGGGCCTTTCGTCACCGTCAATGACTCGGCGAAATCGGGAGCCAAGCGACCAAATGCGGCAACCTGCTCCGCTTCATACTCTGCCGCGGTCACGACCCGGGCCGGGTCAGCCACGCGCAACACTCGGGCCCCTGGCGTCCATACCGCCCACACCATACGCCTGCATGCCAAACCCTGTAAGACGGGCGCCCCGATCTCAAACGGTTTTCCATCGCCCGACTGTGATCCCATTTCACCGGCAAAGACGGCGAGCACCGACCGCGGCCATCGCGTCGTCAACAAGGGAATCTCCCACGTGCCATCATCTCGTGGAACGGCGCTGGCCGGGCGACCATCGACAAGGGTCTCAAAGAGCCGCATGCCGGACGGAAGCGCCAGCCGCAGCAGTGGACCGTTGGCCACAACATCGAATCGCACACTTCCCCAGCAGCGGCCCCGCTGATCCACCACAAGCGTTACGTCGGCCAATTCAACCCGTTCTTCCCGCTGCTCAGGGAAAGCCGCCATGCCCTCGGCGCTCGTTGGCTCGACGTCGACAGCAGCGACAGGTAAGTCGATGACCTCACCGCGTTCATATTGAATGGCAACTTCTCCTCCGAGCAATTCCACCGTGCCACTGATAACACGCTCGCCAGCCATGGCGCCACCGCTCTCCTCGCCAATCGCTTCACTGAAGATCGGCAACACTGTGACGCCACGGCCGTCACGACTTGTCCAGCCAACGGTGAGGGGCGTGGTTCCTGCAATGCCCGCACGCATCACGGCAACCGTTCCTCGATTCGACGCCCTTTCCTGGACGCGGGCCGCAACATCGAGCCGAAAACGCCCTGTCTCAGGCCGTTGGACGACGACGCGCATCTGATTCGCGGCCACGCGAGACCAGCAGATATCAACGGGACGGACGATGCCCGCGTCGGGGTCGCCAAACCGCTCCGCTTGGAGATCGACCCGATCGATAACCGCGTCGAAGGGGAGGCTGATCGTGGCATCGACAAATGGTCTGTCGCTGGCATCGATCCGGGCCTGAAGCAGCATGCCAATCTGCTCGTCAGTGAACTCGATGGCCAGCCGCTGCGTGGCCCGAATATCAGCCTGTCGCCGCGTGACAGTGACCAAGCCACGTGCAAACGGGATCGACATGGGCGACTGAAAGCTGCCGGGGTTCCGCGGCATGACTGACTCTGTGCGCCAGGCGATTGTCTGCAAGGATGACTCGGCGTCGCGCTGGGCCGCAGTCGCGTTTTCAGCAATCGCACATCAAGCGTCAGCTCACCGGCGGGAACCAACTGTGTCAGGCGGGAATCAGAGACTGCATTTTCGACCCAGGCGGCCGGGATGCGAAATACACCGACTGGATCTGAGAACGGAAACTGAAACATCAGTTGGGTCGTGAGCCCGCCGCCCTGCGGCACCAACCGCTCAATCAGGTAGCGGGCATTGCCGAGGGGAACCACTCGTACGCTGGCCTCCTGGCCGGGTTCCAACCGCCAACTCACGTTCTCGGGAAGGCAGACACTACCGGGGTCGACTCGCACCACGAAGGCTCGCACGATTTCATTCGCCGTGTTGAGGGAAAATGCCGCGGTCAGGCGACACGCATCAACGCCCCAGATGAGATCATTCCGACTCTCCACCGACCGCACGGTGCTGGCCAGTTGCAGTCGAGAGTCGAGAGACCGCAGCACGCGCACGACCTTGGCTCGCGAAATATCGAACCTCCCAAGGCCGCGCGACTCGCCAGCGACCGTGAGAGCGGGGAGGAAGACCGTGCCATCGAGGCTCATTTCACAGTCAGCAACCGGCCCCAGTGCATCGGGCAGTTGCATGGTGGAATTCGGCGCAACGGGTACAACAAAACTCAGCATCTCAATCTGGCCACGTTGGCTCCGCCCCGGTTCGATGCCGAATTCAACACGGTGGCGACCGGCATTGACGAGCGGAATTCGCACCCTCTCATCGCTGCTGATGGGTACAGGACGCCCACCGACAGATGCATCGCAGATACGGCCCCCGACCGCCTGCTGATTCATGGCAAGCGTGGTGCCGGCATCGGCGTCGACGTCGATCACCATCCGCCAGGGTGTCGATTCACCGACCTCAGGGCTGGGCCCACTCAGCGAACACGCCACGACGCGAACGTCCACTGGCAACGACTCATGACGAACCAGCCGTTGAAAGAGTGGCTCCGGAACGAGGGCCATCGGTTCATCTTTTTCTCCAGCGCCACCGGGAGTGAAGAAGACGCGAAGCGGGCTGTCGGCCGGCTCGTCGGCGAATGTCGCTGGCGATACCACCAAAACAATCACGGCGACCCACCATGCCGTGGTCACCATGCGAGCGGGCACCAGCAGGTTTCTCAGCCCTCCAAGCCGCACCATGCCGCCACCGAGGACCGCCCACCAAACTGCCCGCCCCAACTGGTCGAACGGCATTGCCAACCAGAGGCTGCCCACCGCGGCCATGATGGCGAAGACAACGAGCAACCACATGGCTGCCGCTGGCAGCACAACAGCTGCTGTCAGGGCCAAGAGTCCCGCCACGATCGATGCTGATCTGACGAGTGAGGTGTCGATGACCAACAGGCTTCCACCGTCACGCCGTCCGACAATCGGCACCAGCCGATACTCTCTGAAGGCGCCGACGCCTTCGAGGGAGGTATCCCGGGAGGAGCGGGCCATCAACGGCTCGTCAACTGGGTTATCGGCTGCCGTTGCTCGCCACGAGGCTCCGAAGAACCGCTCGAGCCAGGTTCCTGAAGGAGCGGTTTTTCCACCAAGAATACGATGCGTGGCTGGTTGCCACGCAATGTCCACGTCGGGAGCGAGCAGGACACGCACGTCCCGCTGCAGCACCGGAATGTCGAGTGAACCGCCCTCAATTTGTACCGGCCAGATGCCGCGCTGGGCTGGATCGCTTGCCAGCGCCCGCACGGCCAGTTGCAACGATCGACGGCCGGGCGGTAATTCGATCGCCACATCGCCACCACCGGTTCCTCGCGCAACACACCGCACGAGTTGCCCATCGATGACAGCACCCTGCAATTCCAGCCCGGGTGGCAACGTGAAGGCGACACTGGCACGGCCATGATTCTCAATGTCGAAGCGAGTTTCATATTCAGTGGCACCGGCAGCATGACACCACATCAGCGTCTGCTCGCGCCACGCCCAGGCCCGCGCATCCTCGCCGCTTCCACTCCCGCCCGGCACCAGTTCCGCGGCGGGCATCAGGTCATCGACGGTGGCCCGGATGTCATAGGAAAACTCCGCGACTGTGGCGTAGGCCTGGTCGGCAACATCGTCGCGGGGAGGCAGTTCCTGAAGGCGATGATTGATGAGTTGCGGACGGAAGCGGCCCGCTTCACGAATCGCCACGGTGCCGCGATGTTTCGTGGCGCCGTCAATCCAGGCCAGAGGCACAGGGACAGACCCAGAAAAGGCAATTGTACAGGCCGCACGAATGGTCACCGGCTGACGAACCGAGGGCGTGAGTTCAACCACCCAGGAGTCGGCAATCGGCTCACCGAGGCCCGCCGTCCTTCGCTCCGGCACCTCAGTCCGGCGGGCCAAAATTGACCCGGTGGCAGGGGGCAACAACTGCCATTCAAGCCGGTCGTCCATCACGGTTGAGAAATGGACGACGACCGAGTCGATCTCATTCTGCTCCGGCGTGCACTCAAACGTGAACGACTCGATCAGCCGCCCGTCCCGGGATGTCAGCCGAACATCCGTCGTCACGTCGAGAGGGGGGCGACGTCGCAGGAGTCGCAGCACCTGCCGCGCGCCCCGCGATCCAGCCGGGAGTCGCACTCGAATCGCGGCATCATCCAGCAGCATCGCCAGCCGCGGGTTTCCCATCGTCACGGGATCGGTCTGCTGCTGGATGTCGATTGTCATTTCCGCCCCGGTTCTCACGGCAAGAATCGAGTCGGTCTGTTCACCACGGAATTCCACCATGTCAAGCTCTGCCGCCGGGATCGGGACCCCGGCCGAGAGGCCGGCACGGTGGCCCGTGATTCGGAGCATGATTGGTTTGGAGGGCGTGACAGCCGACGTCAATGCCACTCGAAGCTCGTTGCGATCTCCCTGACGCACGACCCGCCAGTCGGGAGATTCATTGACCGTGTCAGACAGCGGAGCCACCAATGGCGGCCGAATCGGTGCTGAGACCAACTCCACGGTATCGATGAACCAGCCCTTCGTCAGCCAGCCCCGTAACTCGAAGGCCTCGCCCTGCCGCACCGTCACGTCGCAGGTCGTCCGCGCCAGCACGGCTTCAGGCGAGGCGTCCACGACGCTGACTCGTTGCACGTTGACATCGGCAAGACGGCGTCTCACCGCGACGTCGACGCGGGGCCGTGGCCCTTGGTGTTCAATCCAGATGCGGGCCGGCAAAACCCCCGATCCGACCGGCGTATCCACCGGCGGGGTGCGCCAACTCTGCGCCACCTCCGGCGACACCACAGCCGCCCGTTCCACCGCCACATCAGCGATGACCTGTGACGGATCCGTTTCGATGACCATGCCGCCGCCTGCCCACAGATCCTCGGCCACCTGGAGAACGGAAATCAGAGTCAGCTCGTTCTCGCGTTCAGAAAGTGGTGCCACCGCCTCGACAAGCAGCGCCTGCCGCCGTCCCAGACAGCTCATGGGGAGGTTGACCCGGAGGCCCTTCCCCCCTTCGATTTCCTGCCACTCAGGCTGTGGCGTGAGCGCTGGCGGCGGGTGGAGCCGAACACCAGTGACAATCGTCGTCGGAGACTTCGTCAGCGTCACCGCAACCGCCGGTCCGGCATGATCGGTCGCCATCGGTTGCCAGACCGAGTCGGGCTCCACCAGCATGCTCAGCCGAATCTGCTGTCCCACAATCACCGCCGACGTCCATGAAATCAGCCGCGGGCCTGATTGCCCTCCTGCGTCGGGCGTTTCCAGGCCAATTTCAACAGCCGACCGCGGCCCGACGTCGATCCGCCAGAGGCGTTCCGAAGACGGGCCCGACGCATCCTCAGGTGCGGGAGTCACCGTGGCCGCCGGTACCAATGGCACCAGCCCCACAGGGAGTCGAAGCACGATGGTTGATGCGAGCGCTGGCACCAGCGGCAGGGTGATCATCCGGCGATTCTCTTCATCGCGTTCCACTGGGCATTGCCACTGACAGGCATAGGTGCCGGGTTCCGGCGTGAGCAGGGCAAGACTGCCATCGGAGCGGCCGAACACGGTAGCCTCTCCCGTGCCCGCTGCCGTTGTCATCCTCGCTCCCTGCACGCCAAGGCGACCGAGGGAAATCAGCGGCATGGTCGCTCCGGAGGCAAGTGTCCATGTCGCCTCTCCTTCGAGCACGGTCCTGGCGGGCGTGTCAATCAGTCGAGCGTCGTACCGCACAAGATCGAGCAGGGGAGTCGCCCCCCACAATGACTCCGCTGCAGACCGCCCCTGCCCCAGGCGAGAAAGGGCAGCCTCAAACTCCGACGCCACCATCGGAATGTAACGGTTGGTTCCCAGAGGAATGTCGCCCAGGCCTTCTGGGGGAAGATGCACGCGCATGAATGTGAGTGGACGCTCGCCGTCAGCGCCCATCAAGCATGGAACGACCACGAAGAGGAGGCAGATGACTCGGCGGGGCAAGACGTTGATCATGCGGAGCGTCCCGGCGTGGTAACGCTTTCCGACTGCCCAATCACCGACTGGGCAACGATGAGGGACGGGGATTCTTCACCCCGCATCAACGACACTGAACTTCCCACCGGTGATCGCTGTCCAGCGGGCGATGGTAAACGGATGAGCCCCCGCATGGCTGCAGCGAGGAGTCCGCAACCGACCCCCGGGAGGGCTCCCTGGATGAGCATCGGAATCAGACCGGGCCGCGCCGCTGCGAAGAGCGCGAGGCCGAAAGCGACGGTGCTTACCAGCCAGGCTGAACGAACAGCCGGCACGTACACCATGAGAAGACCGATCGCCAGCAGGGGGCCCGAGACGGCCAGCACGAGCAGCCATGTGGCGGCCATCCAGAGCGTCTCACTTCCCGGCGATCCGATTCCCGAGTAGACAAGTCGACTCCTGACCAAGTCAGTGTCGACGGCATCCCGGCCAACGTCACGGGTATCACCGGCGTTGGCTCGCAGCCAGCTGCCGATGACGGATTGGGGCGCGATGGGTTTTCGCTTCCAGCCGATGGTGTCCCACACCCAACGCTGCTGGTCGGTCCAGCGCTGCGGAGATACCAGCACATGGCGGTCGGGGGGGAGATGCACATCCCAGTAAAAACGCCGTTGCTGCACACCGTCGGCGAACTCCGGCGGCGCCAGTATTACCCGATCAAGTCCGGCCAACCCGATCACGCCGACGGGAGTCCAGGAACGAGCGAGGCGGAGCTCCAGAAGCGCGGTTGAGCGAACGCCAGCTGACGGCAGCAGCACTTCGATCCCCCTTTCAGTTTGTACGACGTCGTCGATGCGGCGGTCATCAAGCCACACTTCCATGGACGTCGTCTCCGATCCATCAGGAGTCAAAAACACGTCGGGAAGGGTCAGCACAAGACGATCCGCTGTGGTGCTGATGGCATACGCAAACCTGTCTTCGCGGCGATCGGCAAGGAGGCGGGTCTGCAACCATGCCGCTTCGATGATCGTCTCCCCTGACATTTCCCGCCGGCGGGTCGCCAGCGCCAGCGGAGCGATCTTCTGAAATCGCGCCGTCATCCACGAGCGCGATGTTCCTCCCACGGGTGCTGTTGTGTCGCGCTTCCATTCATCACCACGGACATCGATCGAAATCGCATCGTTGGCACTGACTTGAAGGGTTTGTCGACCGACCTTCGTGTCGAGCGGCAAGACAAGCGGCAAATCCTCTGCGATTGTCGTTTCGGAGGGGATTTCCGGCGCCGGCAACTCGTAGGTAACCGTCTCCTCGCCGGCCCCGAGCAGGGGTACTGGCAGCATTGCTCTGGCGCGTGACCAGCCTGTTGCAGGCCCCGGCTCCCCCTTTTGAGCCGCCGCCGCGGCCTGAACAGCCGTTTCGCCCTTGGAAAGGCTGTCTAACGAGTCCGCCACCGAACTTTTCCCGTCGGCAGCCACGCCATCGGCCACAGGGTCGATGACGAGATTGAGAAGTTGGCCATTTTGACGAATTTCCAGCGTC
>JAQBZA010000052.1 GCA_027622795.1 Planctomycetota bacterium
CGCAATCCTTGCTGCGCTTGTCTGCATACGCCGGCTCTCGGGGCGTGGGCAGCCCCGAACGGGTGCGTCGAACTCTTCCAAGACGGAATCGTTCTATCGCAGGATTCGTGGTTCGAGGCGTTCGAGGCGCTGTTCGAGACGCTCGATCTGGCCGCGGAGGAAGCGGACTTCTTCTTCGAGGGTCAGCGGCGTGGAGGCTGTCGCGGGAGCGACGGTGGGGGCGGCGACTCGTTCGGTCCACCGTGGTCGATTGGTGTGTGTGGCGGCGGCGTCGCTTTCTCCCACCAATGCCTGTTCGAGAGGAAGCTCGAGCGACTGGAGCACGACTTCGGCTTCACGGGATTCGCCGCCGGGAAGCACGTATTGCAGCGGCACAGGTGATCCGACGGGGCTCGAGATGACCAGCCGCGTCAGTTCCTGCGGCCCGCTGACCGGCTGATTGCGGATTGCCACGATCACGCTCCCCGGTGGCACACCAGCCTTCGAGGCGGGCAGGTCTCCGACGACGCCGATCACGTACGCGCCGGCGGCTTCGGGGAGCCGGTAGCGGGCTTGGACAGCTTCGTCGACAGGCACCGTGCGAACGCCCAACGCCGTGCGACCCCGGGCAGGGGGCGAAGCCGCGGGGGAGAGGGCCGGGGCCGGCAGTTCACCAACCGGGGAAACCGAGGCCAGAGGAGCGGGGCTGGCGGGAAGAGCCCGGGTGGGAAGGGCAGCGGGGGCCTGAAATGGCGTCATGTTCCGCGGCGGCATCGCGGCAGCTGGAGCCGCTTGGGCCGCAACGCTCGGTGGATCTGGGAGCGGTTGTGGGGTCGGTGGCTGCGCGACGGGCGGGGTTGTCACGACGGAATCGGTGTTGCTGGAGCCCTGCCAGCCCGGGGACGAGGTTGGCGGCGGACGCCTGGTTGCTACCAGGGCGCGTTCCTCGATCCGTTCGCCCTTGCCGACCGCTGCCTTGACCGTCATGCCGGGGCTGATGGTGGCGAGGATCGCTGCCATTTCGTCGGACGTGCGGAGCGGACTGCCGTTGATTCCCAGGAGCAGGTCTTGTGGTTCGATTCCGGCCACAGCGGCCGGCCCCTCCCGCGCCACTTCCACCACGACCAGGCGGCCCGGCACGAGCGAGTCGTCCACAGTGATGCCCAGCCAGCCTGTGCCCGCGGCTGCCGCTTCCGGAGTCAATGCGGCAGGTGGGGTATCGGCTGCTGAGAATCGCCGCGGCACGCGTGGTAGTTCGGCCGCCGGTGCTCCCACGGGCATGTCGGGTGGCGAGACGATGGCATCTGGCTTGCGGAAGGGCACCTGGAGCGGCTCGCCGATCGAGATTTCACCGGGTTCAAAATCGGCGGCAGGAAGCGATTCGCCGGGGGGCGACGGCGTGGCGTCTTCATCAGCCACAGTCGGAGACATCCAGAGGCAAGCCCATGCCAGAGTTATCCCTGCTCCGATGAGCCATGTTCGCGTCATTGCGGTTCTCGTCTCTGCGTGATGAAGAGGCACGGAGGTGAAGATGAACGACTTCCGGCATGAATCGGGATGTTGCTCGCACGAACCCGAAGTAGTGTAGCGGAATGAAAGCCGCTTTGCTCGCAAGCAGCAGGGCCTCTGAACGCGCTTTTGGACAGACCTCCAACAGCTCATTCGGCCATTCCTGAGCGGAGCCGGCGCGCGGTGGTTTGACAGCACTGCTAGCACCCCTATACTCGCCGCCCGACGGGATGCGAACGCACACAGGATGCAGCTCGGAAAGCCCCTCGTCGAGGGCGTTTTTCGTTGGTGGAAGGAGCCATGGCAAGACGACGGAACGTGCCTGCTGTTTCGTATGCCGTCGGATCCACCGGCGAAGATCTGGCCCGCGGGATTCAGGAGCAACTGCGGCGGCGAATCGGCGACGATCGCTATGCGGTGTGGTTTGGCGAGGCGGCCCAGATTTCGGTTGCCCTGCCTGGTGATTCCACGGAGCTGGCCATCGTCTCCGTGGCGGTGGGGAGCGGGTTTTCGCACGACTGGCTGCGGAAGACGTTTCGGGCGGACGTGGAGGCCGCTGTCGATGCGGTCTGTGGCCCGCAGGCCCGCGTTGAGTGGCGGGAAGGCAATGAGACGATCGTTCATGGCGAGCCGGTCGCGTCGCCTCGTCACCCACCTCATCGCCGCCGGCAAAACCCGTCTCCGGTAGTGAGCGGCCCGACGGCTCCAACGGAACGGAGGCACATGTCTCCTGCCGTCCCCGTCGGTCGTCGTCCTGTGGCCGGCCTTGATTCGTTCGTCGTGGGGCCCAGCAATCGCATGGCATTTGCGGCAGTGGAATTGGCCGTGACTCGGCCCGGAGAGATGTCGCCACTCTTTTTGTACGGTCCCAGCGGCGTCGGCAAAACGCATCTCCTCGAAGCCTTCTGCGGCCAGATTCGTGAGCAGCAGCCGGGCGGCACCACCGTCTTTCTGTCAGCGGAGCAATTTACGACCGCTTTTTTGCAGTCTCTTCATGGCTCGGGGCTGCCCGGGTTTCGCCGGTCATGCCGCCAAGCAGACCTGCTCGTGATCGACGAGCTGCAGTTTTTCGTCGGGAAGCGGGCGACAATCGAGGAGTTTCAGCAAACGATCGACGCCCTGCTCCGCAATGGCCGACAAATGGTGTTCGCCGCTGATCGCGATCTCGATGCCCTCGGTGGCCTCGGCCCCGACCTGCTGGTGCGATTGAAAGGGGGGATGCAGGCCCGCATCCTCCCCCCCGATGAAAATCTGCGGCGCGGTATTCTTGCGGGCTTAGCCGCCCGCCGCGGCCTCCAAATCCCCGAAGCGGTCGTTGATTACGTTGCCGCCAACATTACGCGTCATGCCCGCGAACTCGTGGGCGCCGTCAACCGGCTCGAGGCGGCCAGTCATATGCTCGGCCTGCCCATTTCCCTCGGCATGGCCGAGGAGGCCCTGGTTGACCTGGTGCGGTCGAGCCGACGCGGGGTGCGTCTGGCCGATATCGAGCGGGCCGTTTGCACAGCCTTTGGCATCGAGCCAGGAAGCCTGCAAACGGCCAGGCGGTCGCGACATGTGAATCAGCCACGGATGCTGGCGATGTTCCTCGCCCGCAAGCACACGTCGTCGGCACTCACCGAGATTGGTGGCTATTTTGGCCGCCGCAGTCATTCCACGGTGATCACGGCCCAGAAGACCGTGGCCACCTGGCTCAGCCGTCGGGAGAGCGTGCAGCTTGCCGACGCGGCGTGGGATGCCGAGGAGGCGATCCGCCGCGTCGAGGATCTTTTGCGGGTCGGCTAGAGCGCATCCAATATGGGTGTAGCGACGATGTGACAACCTGAGGAAGGGTGAGTCGGGGGTCGGCGAACGCTCGACGAGCATTGGGCGTATCCTCGCCCGCGAGGATACTTTTGCCACCCCCGAGCCGGCGATACACGTAGGCTTGATGCGCTCTAACTGACACTTCTGCAGGGGGCCGCCACGAAGGTTCCGAGCGCGTCTCAAAATGCGTCAGCCGGCGGCATTCTGCGGCGGGAAGCATGGAATGCATCGATTTCGACCGGTGCAAAACCCTTGGTTGTTTCCGTTTCTGAGTTCATCTGCAAAAATTAGGTGGTCGGCGGCCCTGCGGAACGGCATCTGCTGTGAACCGCGGATGACCCCGGCGGGGGGTGTCGGTCGTAGCCCCGTCTGTCCATCACGAGGAGCGAACTCATGAATTCCCCAACCGTTTCGATATTCTCAAGTCGTCGCCTGGGGGCAGGCCGAACTTCATATCGCTCGCGGAAAGCTCGGGTGCAAAGACGCTCGATCCGTCTGGGTACGCTCGAGACACTCGAATCTCGCCAGATGCTTTCGGCCGTGCCTGCCGACTATACGCGGGTATCCCCGGACTGGTTCGGGACGGTTGCGCCAGCTTCCGTGAGCGAGGTTGCCACCGGTCAGTGGGACCCTTCTGCCATTCCGTCGGTCGACAAGGCCGCGGGCTCGACGACCACCTCGGGCGACGCAGCCGACCCTCAGCAGTGGATTGTCCGCTTCTCCGAGCGGGCGGTCGGAGCGATCGCCGGCTTGTCGCGCGCGGTTGCGGCAATCGAGGGCTCGATGAGCGGGTTTCGGGTGCTGGCGGGCCTCGGCCTGCCCGGGCAGCTGCTTCTGGAAACAACTTCGCCGCTCTCCAAGGCGCTCGAGGCCCTTGCGGGTCGCGGCGACCTCGTCTATTTCGAGCCCAGCACGATGATTTCGCTTGGAGCCACGGCCGAGTCGATCCCCAATGATCCGAGCTTCGGCACTCTCTATGGCCTGCACAACATCGGGCAGTCGGGTGGCACAGCAGATGCTGACATCGATGCCACGGAGGCGTGGCAGGTGACGACCGGTTCGGAAAACGTGATCGTGGCGGTCATTGACACGGGCATCGACCACACCCATCCCGATCTGGTCGACAACATCTGGGTGAATCCCGGCGAGACCCCGGGCAACGGCATCGACGACGACGGCAACGGCTTCATCGACGATGTGCATGGCTACGACTTCGTCAACAACGACGGCGACCCATTTGATGACGAGGGGCACGGTACGCACGTGGCCGGGACGATCGGTGCCACGGGCAACAACGGTGTGGGCGTTGTCGGTGTGTCGTGGGACGTGTCGCTGATGGGGCTCAAGTTTCTGGACGCCAACGGTTCGGGGAGTACCGCCGATGCCGTGCGGGCCGTCAACTACGCCACGATGATGCGGAACCAATATGGCCACAATATTCGTGTCACCAACAATAGCTGGGGCGGTGGTGGCTCCAGCACGGCGCTGCGGGATGCCATCGAGGCGGGGGCGGAAGCCGACATTCTTTTCGTCGCCGCCGCCGGGAATTCCGGTACCGATAACGACGCGTCTCCCCACTACCCTTCGTCCTATACCTCCGCCGCAGTCGTGGCCGTGGCCGCCACCGACCGCAACGATGCGCTCGCCTCATTCAGCTGCTTCGGGGCGACAAGCGTTGACCTGGCCGCGCCCGGAGTCGGTATTTTGAGCACGGTGCCCGGGGGCGGCTATGCCTCCTACAGCGGCACAAGCATGGCGACGCCGCACGTCGCCGGGGCGGCGGCGCTGGCGCTTGCGGTCGATCCCACCCTCACGGTGGCGGAGTTGAGAGCCGCGATCCTCGGCACGGTCGATGCCAAGCCGGGCCTCGCCGGCCAGATGGTGACTGGAGGCCGGCTCAACGCGGCCCAGATGCTGCAGAGCCTGTCGAGCGAGCCTGCAGTGCCGGCGGCCCCTGGTGGGGTTTCTGCGAGTGATGGGACGATTCTCGGCGGTGTGCGTGTCTCGTGGAGTCCGACTCTGCATGCCGACAGCTATGAGGTCTGGCGGGGCACATCATCGAACGTCACTGAAGCCACGCAGTTCGCGGTCGGCCTCACGACCACCTCCTATACCGATGCCTCGGCAGCGATCGACACGACCTATCACTACTGGGTCAAGGCGACAAACACCCTCGGCACGAGCGATTTCAGCTTCTCAGACTCCGGCTTTCATATCGCGAGCCGTTCGCCAAATGACAACTTCGTTGATCGGCTCGAGCTGACTGGTACCTCGGCGAATGTATCTGGCACCAACCTCGACGCTTCGGCCGAAGCGGGTGAGCCGATCAATTTCGACGGAGGAAAAAGCGTCTGGTGGACATGGACGGCTTCATCCAACGGAACCGTTGTATTTGACACCTTTGGGAGCAACTACGACACCACACTTGCTGTCTATACAGGAGCGACTGTTGGAGGGCTGACTCTCATTGCAAGCAATGATGATTCAGGGAGTGGATACCAGAGTCAGATTTCAATGACCGCGACTGCCGGACAGACGTATCACATTCAGGTTGACGGCTATGCCAGAAACTCTGGGGCGATCGTGCTGAACCTCGCGCATGATGGTCCGCCTGCACCGCCGGAAAACGTGGCCCCTGTGGATATTTCACTCGTGGGAAATCAGATTTCTGAAAATCAGCCGGTGGGAAGCCTGGTGGGGGGCATGTCGACGGTCGATTCTGATGCTGGCGACAGCTTCGTCTATCAGCTTGTCGTTGGCGATGGTGACACAAGCAACGATATCTTCCAAATCGTTGGCAACGAATTACGAACGAACGCGGTTCTCGATTTTGAATCCCAGCCAACGCATTCCGTGCGGGTGCGATCGACGGACGCAGGGGGCCTTGCCGTTGAGAAGACCTTCGTCATTGAGGTTCTCGATGAAAGTGAGCCGGTGGTACCACCCAATGATTTGTTCGCTGACCGGTTCGAGCTGACCGGCATCGCGACGACGGCCTTCGGCACCAATATCGACGCCACCGTGGAGGCAGGTGAGCCGATCAATTTCAATGGCGGGAAGAGCGTCTGGTGGACCTGGACGGCGCCGTCGGACGGAACGGTCGTGATCGACACCGTGGGGAGCGATTTCGACACGACCCTCGCCATGTACCTCGGCTCAACATTGACCACGCTCACCCGCCTGACGCGGAACGACGATGCCGTGGGCCTGCAGAGCCGGGTCGCGCTCGATGTGCGGGAGGGCACCTCCTACCACATTGCGGTGGATGGAAATGCGATGGCTACCGGTTCGATCGTGCTCAATCTGCAGCACGCGGCCGTGCCCGAACCGCCTGAGGTGCTGAGCGTGATGGCGGTCGAGCCCGATCATGACGGCGTGTCGGTGGTGTTCGATCAGCCGCTCGATCTCTTGCAACTCGACCTTCATGGGCGAAATAGGCCTCTTGACGAGGTCGATGTCGTGGTGCTGGACGCTGCAGGCACGGCCGTGGACGGGGCGCTGGTGGTGAATGCCGCGGGCGATGGGTTTCGCTTCGTCGTCGGCGACGGCACCTTAGCTCCGGGCGACTACACGCTGCGGATCCGAAGTGGGGCAACGGGCGTCGTGAGTGTCGCGGGATGGCTTCTCGATGGGAATGGTGACGGCACGGCGGGAGACGCCTATGTGGGGGCGTTTACCGTGCTGCCCCTGCCGGCGGGAACCGCCATCGTCGGCCTGCCGGCTGTATTTCAGGAAGCTGGCGGCGCGGTGAACGTGTCGGGGACCGCGAGCGGTGGCATCCCGCTCACGGTGTCGGCGGATGCCGGTGTGATGGCGGTCGAACTGGATCTCTTCTACGATCCCGACCTGCTGACGGTGACCGGTGTCGACGTGGCCGATGGGCTGCCCACAGGGGCGACAGCCCTCATCAATGTGCTCAGCCCCGGGCACGCCATCATCGGATTTTTTACTCCCGTCGCCCTCGGTGACGGCACGCATGTCTTTGGACAACTCCGGGCGAGTGTGCCGGTGACTGCCGAGTCAGGCCGGAGCCACCTGCTCGACGTTCGCAACATCAGCATCAACGAGGGCGGGATGCCGGCCGTCGACGACGATGGTGTGCATGTCGTGGCTGCCGGAAATCGGCCGCCTGAGGCCGTGCTCCTCTCTGGTAACGGTGTCGAGGAAAATGCCGCCCTCGGAACCACGGTGGGGATTCTCTCGGCCATCGATCCCGATTTTGGTGACCTCTTCACCTACGCGTTGGTGGCCGGCGAGGGAGATTCTGGCAATGGGCTCTTTGCCGTCGACGGTGACAGGCTCGTGATTCGGGAACCGTTGGATTTTGAGGTCCAGAGTGGGTATTCGATCCGGGCGCGGGCCACCGACGCCCGGGGCGAATGGGTGGAGCAGGTCTTCAGCATCGATGTGATCAACGTCGTCGAGACGTTTATCGTCACCGGCCTCTCGGTCGTCGACAATCGGCTCGATCTCAGCTTCAGTCATGCGATCGATGTGGCGCCGCTCAACCTCTACGACGCCCTCGCCCTGCTCGGCGGTGCCGACCTCACCGTCGTGGGCCGCACTTCCGGGCCCGTTGCCGGATCGGTGGTCGTCACGGACGCGGGGCTCGCGTTCGTGGCCAGCCAGCCGATGGTGGCCGATACCTATGAGCTTCGCCTCGTCAGTGGTGAGAGCGGGTTCCGCACGCCTGACGGCCAGCTGCTTGATGGTGATCGGGATGAGGTACCGGGCGGCGACTTCATGGAGACGTTTACCGTGGCAGCGACACCCGCTGTGCGGGTCGGCCTACAAAGCTTCGCCCGGGCCCCGGGCGAAGTGGTCAATCTTCCCGTGACGACGACGGCGGGCATTCCGCTCACACTTGATTCGACTGGCGATGTGACCAGCCTGCGGCTGGTGGTCACCCACGATGCGGCATGGTTCGACGTGTACGGGATTGATCTGGCGGCTGGCCTGCCGGCCGATGTCACCCTGACCGTGCAGGACGAAGGCAGCGGAAGAATCGTTGTCGAAGTGACGAGTTCCACGCCACTGCCAGCCGGCCGCCTGACGCTCGCCCATCTCCGCGGAGCAGTGCCGACCGCCGCCCCCGCCGGTGTAGACACCCTATTGATCGTTGGTGAGGTCGGGGCCAATAGCGGACTCGTGTCGGCGGGCGGCCTCTCGGCCGTGCAGGTTGTCGCCCGGCTGGGAGACACCACGGCCGACGGCAGTCTCTCCGCTGTCGATGGCGGGCTTATCTCTCGGGTTGCCATGCGGCTTGACTCCGGATTTGCGGCCTATCCCCGGCTCGACCCGCGGATCGTTGGCGACGTGACGGAAAACGCCACAATCTCGATGCTCGACGCCGCCATGGTGACGGGGGCAGCGAAGGAAATGGCCGCGGTGGTGGTCGGGCCTGTCGCTCCGTCGGCTCCGTCGCCGAGCCGGGCCCTGCTGAGGCACAACCGGCAGGCCCGCATGTTCGAGCTTGCCGATGTCTCAGGACTCGTGGCGGCCAATGACAATGTCCTGTTGAAGCAGGCGTTGACCGGCTCCCAGGCCCAGGAACAGGCCTTTGCGACCATGGTGGCGGCGTTGATTCAGGCCGACAGCCTGACTGGCGATGGAGAGAGCGATACCGGCTCCGCCCGCAAGGCCTGGCTCAACCCCGCGCGCGCTGCCGTCTTCGCCGACCCGGGGCAGCTGTAACCTACTCTGGTCGCTCGATGACGTGTTCTTCGAGGCTTGCCTTGTAGCGGATACTTGATTGTGGGCCCTCGAAGCCGACGACGCGGCGATCCGTTGTTGTCGAGCGGGAGCTGACCCGGCCCCGGTCGATGTCGAAGCGGATCGTGCCGTCCCAGATCCGTTCCAGGAGCCGGGCCTCCAGCCGCGGGTCGTCGACCGGCGTAAGCACCGTCGTGTCGACCGAGATCGTCGCGATACGATCCTCGATCGCCTCAACCTGATAGCGGAGCCGGGTGCGGACGGCCTTGCGGCCGGCATGCGGGGCCTCGACGACGAGTTCGTCGGGTACCGTCCAAGTGGAGCCCACCATGATTGGGTCGTCGGGGAGCGGCACCACGACGAGGTCACCGGTGTTGGCGGGCGGTACAGGTCGGAGATCGTGTCGCTCGAGAATCCGACCGGCACGATCGATCACCAGCCGCGTGAGCGGCACGCCGAGGCTTTGCCGCACGTTCTCGTAGCCGGGGGGCGGGGCCGAGGAATCGGAACTGCTCCAGGTGATTTCCCCGCGGTCACTGGTGCGAGAGGTCATCCGTACCTCGTCGACCGACTGCTCGAGCGTCGCCCGGCCGTCGTCATCCACCGCCACCACCTGCCAGGTTTTCCGGGAGTCGGTCGCGGTTTCCGTCGCCTGCCGGGTGCTGCCGATGGTGGTCTCGGTGAGCGCGCGGTGTCGCACCTCCATATCAATCCGGTCCCCTGCATGAAACCGATACTCCAGCTGCACCGGTTCCTCGGCGCGACTCGCTCGGGGAGCGGGGAGGAGCATGCACGCCAGAGCCAGCCTCAACGCCCACCTGTGTTGCCTCGACACGGTCACGATGTCGGCTCCCGGGCAGGAGATTCTCCGGCGGCCTGCGGGCCGGCGCCGCGGGCCCCACCGCCCCACGACAGCTTTTCACGGAGCGTGCGATAGTAGCCATGCTCGCGAGTCTGAATGAGCGTAAACCGGGGGGCTGCCCGCCGCACGCGAATGCGATCGCCGGGGGCCAGGCTCGCAATCACGCGGCCATCCACCACGCAGGCCGACCCAGGATTCGGCTGCGGCACGACGAGCTCGTATTCCCGGGCAGCCGAATCGACCACGGGGCGGTTGGTAAGCGTGTGAGGATTGAGCGGCGTGAAGATGAATGCCTCGAGGTCCTTGCGGACGATCGGGCCGCCTGCCGAGAGATTATGGGCCGTCGATCCCACCGGCGTGCTTACGATCAGCCCGTCGGCCCGATACGTCGTGGCCAGTTCCCCGTCGACATGCAAGGCGATTTCGATCATTGAGAAGGGGGGGCCGGCCAGGATCGATGTCTCGTTGAGTCCGAGTTCGCGATGGATCGTCGTCCTGCCGCGAAGGATGTCACACTCGAGCATCAGGTGATCGACACAGCGAAACCGGCCGGCGGCCAGATCAGTGAAAGCCTTCTCAACCTCGTCGCTGGAGACATCGGCCAGGAATCCGAGCCGGCCGAGATTCACGCCCAGCACGGGGGCCTGCTGATAGCCGAGCCAGCGGGCGGTCCGCAGGATCGACCCATCGCCACCGAGCACGATGATCAGATCAGGCCGCTCGGCAGACACGTCTTCGCGATCCTGCCATGCCGATCGGGGCGCCAGCCGCCGCGATACGTGGTGGCCCTGGCAGTCGAGCATCGCCTCGACACGACTCGCCTCCGCCTCCACGCCGGCCAGTTCACTGGGACCAACAATGAGTACATTCCACGGGCCGCGGGGCAGCGACCCGGAGGGGAGGCGGTCTTCCGGCCGAAGGGGTGTCATGAACGAGCTGTCTGGGCGGCATGAGCAGACAACGGGGCTGCGGCTGCAGCAGGCGCACGGCCAGCCAGGCGGCGGCAGGTAGCGGCGATGCCGGCTGCATCGAGACCAAGTTCGGCGAGCAGTTCGCCTCGCTCGCCATGCTCGACGAACCGGTCTGGCAGGCCCAGCCGTACCAACGGCAGGCCAGCAGAGCCGTGGGCATCGTTGATCGCTTCGAGCACCGCCGACCCAAAGCCGGTTGGGAGGGCGTTTTCTTCGACGGTGACGACCCACGGGGCGGCATCGATCCGGCCGAGGAGCAATTTGGTGTCGAGCGGCTTGATGAACCGGGCGTTGATCACGGCCACTTCAAGCCCCTCCCGACCGAGCAGCGCGGCCGCCTCGAGCGCTGCCCCGAGGAGCGTGCCGCAGGCGATGATCAGGCCGTCGGTGCCTTCGGCGAGCACTTCCGCCTTGCCGAGTTCGAGCGGAGTCCGTGGGCCCTCGTGCCGCTCGACCGTCGCCTTCGGATAGCGGATCGCCACCGGGCCGGCGTGCTCCAATGCCCAGGGCAGCATCGCCTCGAGATCGTGCTCGTCGCCCGGAGCCATCACCACCATGTTCGGGAAGAGCCGCATGTAGCCAAGGTCGTAGGAGCCATGGTGGGTGGGACCATCCGGACCGGTCAGCCCTGCCCGATCGAGCATGAAGGTGACCGGCAGGTTTTGCAGGCAGACCTCCTGGAAGATCTGGTCGAACGACCGCTGCAGGAACGTGCTGTAGATGTCGACGATCGGCCGGCAGCCGACCTTCGCCTGCCCGGCCGCAAAGGCCACCGCGTGCGACTCGCAGATGCCGACGTCGAAGAAGCGGCTCGGAAACTCTTCCCGCACCGGCTCGAGTTTGTTGCCCTGGCACATCGCCGCGGTGAGCACGGTGACGCGGGTATCGCGACGCATGCAGTTGGCGATCGTGTTGCTGGCGACGTCGGTGTAGGCACGGGATGATGATTTCTTGATCGAGACGATGCAGTCGTCGTCATCACACTCGAAGGGGGCGGGCGTGTGGAAGAAGACAGGGTCGGCCTCGGCGGGCTTGAAGCCGTGGCCCTTTTCCGTGAGCACATGCAGGAGGATCGGCCCTTCCTGATCCTTCACGAGCTCGAGATAGCGAATCAGGTTGGGGAGTGAGTGGCCCTCGACCGGGCCGAAATACCGCACGCCCATCGCCTCGAAGAGCATGCCGCCGTGGAGCGTCGCCTTGAGGGAGTCTTTCACGTTGACGAGCATCCGTTCCATCTGCTCGCCGACCATCGGCACGCCTTTGATCAGTTCGGTGGCCTGATTCTTGATGCCGCGATACCAGGGGTTGGTGCGAATCACGTCAAGGTATTCGGCCAGCGCCCCAACCCGCGGGCAGATCGACATCCGGTTGTCGTTGAGGATCACCAGCAGCCGCTTCTTGAGAAACCCGGCATTGTTGAGGGCCTCGAAGACGATGCCCGAGGGGAGGGCACCGTCGCCGATCACAGCCACCGCCCGGCGGTCGTCACGGCCGCAGAGGTCATCTCCGCTGGCTAGGCCGAGGGCCGTCGACACGCTGCAGCCGGCATGGCCAGTCATGAAGAGGTCGTAGGGGCTCTCGTCGGGATTCGGATAGCCCATCAGCCCGCCTCGCGTGCGGATGGTGCCAAACTGGGAGAATCGTCCGGTGATCAGCTTGTGGGGGTAGATTTGGTGGCCGGTATCCCAGATCAGGCGGTCACGGCTGAAATCGAAGACGCGGTGGAGGGCAAGGCAGAGTTCGACCACACCGAGGTTCGAGG
>JAQBZA010000053.1 GCA_027622795.1 Planctomycetota bacterium
CTGGGCTTCCATGGTGGTCTACACCGTGGTGACCGTGGCCTTTTATCTGCTTGGCGCGGCCACGCTCGGCCGCCTCGGCCTGCTCCCCGAAGGAGACGAAATGGTGCGGTCCTTGGGCGCGATGTATGCCCCCGTGTTTGGTGATTGGGCGGCCAACGTTTTTCTCGGCGGTGCCTTCTGCGTGCTGTATTCCACGCTGTTCGCGGCCGCCGATGGCAACTCGCGGATCGTGGCCGATGGCCTCGTATTGGCCGGCTTCATCCCCGGCGATGACCCGTCGCGGAAACGCTGGACGAAACGAGTCGCGGTCGCCTGGCCGCTGGTGGCGCTCGTGCTCGCGCTGGCGATCCGAGCGCCGGTGGCGATGGTGCTCGCCAGCGGCATGGCCCAGGCGATCATGCTCGCGGCGCTAGGCGTGTCGGTGCTGTTCTTCCGCTACCGCGATGCCGATCCGCGGCTGGTGCCGTCGCGGTGGTGGGACGCCCTCCTGTGGGTCTCATCGCTCGGCTTCCTGATCGTTGGGGCGTGGACGGTCTGGCAGAAGGCCGCCGACTTGATCGCGAAGTGACGCGGGGCCGAGCACGTGAGGCTCCGGGTTGCCCGTGTCCTCTCGCCGGACGTTCGCTCAGGGCTTCCTGCCCTTCGCTCACTGCGGTGGAACCTTCGCTTCGCAATCCTTGCTCCGCTCGCTTCCACAGCCCGCTCGAAGGCACGGGCAACCCCTCGCTGAGGCACTATTCGGCGAGATCGTCGAGTTCGACGAGGACGGGCTCGGCGAACTCGTCGAGCGGTTTGTCGGAGTCTGCATCAGAGTCGGTGCCGCGGACGTAGGCGAGCAGTGAGTTTTTCTCACTCTCGGAAATCTCGGCGTGGAGATAGCCGTCGACAATCTCCACGACCGGCGGCATGGTCGATTCCGAAGCAGTGAGGTCACCGCCTGCCAGTTGGCGTCGGCGGACGTAGCGCTCGCAGAGTTCCAGAAGTTCTTCCCGCTCCATTGGCCACCTCCCTAAGTCCGGCATTTGGCTGCCCAACCGCTGCTGAGCCGGTTCAAGGAGTATGTACGCGGCTCGTGAGGATATGGTTCGAAAGCGGGGGATTTTGGAAATCCGTCAGATTACGCCCGGCTGGACTCGAACCAGCGACCCTGGGATTAGAAATCCCATGCTCTATCCAACTGAGCTACGGGCGCGTGTGGTCTATTGTGGTGTGGGATCTGGCCACTGCCAAACGAGTTCCCTTCATACCCTGCCCTGAGGCGTCATGCATCCCGCGGCTCTTTCCTCCAATGCCCTGCTCGCCCAATGCCAGGAGACCCGTACGAAGCGATCTGGCCCGGGAGGTCAGCACCGGAACAAGACCGAAACGGCCGTCGTGCTCACGCACCTGCCCACCGGGATCACCGCTGAGGCTTGCGAGCGGCGCTCGCAGGCGGAAAACCGCCGCGTGGCCCTCTGGCGGCTGCGATTGCGGCTGGCCCTTGAGCACCGCCTCCCACCCGATCCAGACGGTGCCTCAACGCTCTGGAAGGCTCGCAGCCGAGGCGGGCGGCTTACGGTGAGCCCCGAGCACGGTGATTACCCGCCGCTTGTCGCGGAGGCTCTCGATCGTCTGGCCGCGGTGCAAGGAGACGTGCCCTCAGCCGCCGACCACCTCGGGGTGACGGCCACCCAGTTCGTCAGGCTCTTCAAGAAAAAGCCCGCCGCTTGGACTGCCCTCGCCACCCTTCGCAGCCGACACAGCCTGCCTCCGCTGAAATGATCCTGTCGAAAACGCTATGCTCTGCCGCTCGCCATGCCCACCTCAACTGCTCCCACCTCGCACCTCAACGATTCGGTCACGCAGCACATGCGGACCGACCTGGCCAGAGTACGGGTCGACCAGACGGTGGGTCAGGCGATTGCCGCCTCCCGAGCCGGGCCGCCTGAAGGAAGAATCATCTACTTCTATGCGGTCGATGATCAGGGGCGACTGGAGGGTGTGGTGCCCACGCGAAGGCTGCTCCTCAGCGATGATGCCACGCCGATCCGTGACATCATGGTGCAGAAGGTGATCACTATTCCGGCTTCGGCTTCAGTGCTTGAAGCATGCGAGTTTTTTCTGCTCCATCGACTGCTGGCCTTTCCGATTCTTGACGAGGAGCGGCGGCTACTCGGCATCGTCGATGTTGATCTCTATACTGACGAACTGGCCGATCTGGATCGGCGGGAAGACACCGACGACCTGTTCCAACTCATCGGCGTCCACTTTCAGGAGTCGCAGCAAGGGTCATCGCTGGCGGCCTTTCGCAGCCGCTTTCCCTGGCTGATCACCAACATCGCCGGCGGGATCGTAGCGGCATTTCTGTCGGGGTTTTTTCAGGCGGAACTCGAGCAGGCGGTGTCGCTGGCGCTATTCATTCCGGTCGTTCTGGCGTTGGCCGAGAGTGTGAGCATTCAGTCGGTGAGCCTGTCGTTGCAGATGCTACACAACCGGCAACCCACGCTGGCGGGGCTCACCCGTTCGCTTCGCGTGGAGTCGCTCACGGGAATCCTCCTCGGCTCTGCAAGCGCGGCCGCCGTGGCGCTTGTCGCGTACCTTTGGCTGGGCGACGCGATGCTCGTCGCCTGCCTGCTCGGAGGCATTGCCGGTGGTGTGGCCTGCGCAGCCCTCATCGGCGTCGCAATGCCAAATGTGCTTCGGCTTTTCAACCGCGAGCCTCAGGTCGCCGCGGGGCCAGTCGCCCTCGCTGCGACCGATATGCTTACGCTAACCATCTATTTTTCACTCGCCCGTTGGCTGATGTCTTAAACGTCATGCTGAAGCGACTCACCGTCCACGCGTTGACCCTGTGGGGAAAACGGTGGTAGTGTCTTCAGTATGGAATTCTCTTCGCCGTCGGTATCGCCAGACGCCTCCAGTGGGGAGGGGCGTGATGCCACGTTCATTTCGGTACGGGCAGCGGACGGTGTGGGCCGGCCAGCCACCATGGCCGAGTTGGGCCGATCAATGGAAGGCCGCGCACTCGGGCCCTATCGCCTGCTCGAGTTTGTTGGTGGCGGTGGTATGGGAGTTGTTTTTCGGGCACTCGATTCCACGCTTGATCGCATTGTTGCTGTGAAGGTGTTATCACGGCAGCAATCCTCGGATCAGGAGATGCTCAAGCGGTTTCGCAACGAGGCTCAATCAGCAGCACGGCTTGATCATGAGAACATCGGCCGTGTGCACGCGGTCGGCTCGGACGACGGCTGGCACTACATTGTCTTCGAATACATCGAGGGCACGAATCTTCGGGACGTAATTGCCCGGTCTGGTCCATTTGATCTGTCACGAACCATCGACGTGACCGTGCAGCTGGCCGACGCTTTGGAACACGCCTCGCAACGCGACGTGGTGCATCGTGACATTAAGCCCTCAAACATCATCATTACGCCGACTGGTCGTGCGCGGATCGTCGATATGGGTCTGGCGCGGCTCCATCAGGTGGCCGACGACAATGACCTCACAGCTAGTGGGATGACGCTCGGCACGTTTGATTACATTTCGCCAGAACAGGCTCGCGATCCCCGTGAGGCCGACGTCCGCAGTGACCTGTATTCGCTGGGCTGCACTATTTTTTTCATGTTGGCTGGGAGACCGCCATTCGCCGATGGCACGATGGTGCAAAAACTTCTGCAGCATCAACAGGATGAACCACCGGCCATTGAGACACTGCGTCCAGACATACCACGTCAGTTTGGCGAGATCATCCGCCGCTTGATGCGGAAGGATCCCCGCGAGCGATATCAGAGGCCTGCCGAACTGGTAGCTGATGTCTTGGAGTGTGCCGACGACCTGGGCATTGAGCTTTCGGGGCCGCGACCTACTGTCGCGCCGCTACCGGGGCCACAACGCTACCGCGTCCGGAATCACTTGCCCTGGCTGGTGCCGGTAGCCTTGTTTGCGGCGACGGTATTCATGCTGAGGATTTGGCCACCGGGAGGTGATTCAGGTGATGAAAAGTCAACGGTTCCATCCTCCACGCTGCTGTCTGACGGATCGGCCTCCTACGGCTTGTGGCGTGTGATGGACACCCCGGAATCGGATATGCAAAAGGCATCACTCGCGGAAGCTATCCAATCAGCATCTGACGGTGACCACATTGAGTTGGCCTACTCAGGAGTGCACGACGAGCCGCCTTTTGTTTTGGTTGGGAAGCGACTTACGATTCGGGCAGCAGAAGGGTGGCGCCCCGGCATTCGCTTTACGGGAGGCTTGCCTGTAACCACCGATTCCTCCTCTGGGCAATCCCCTGATGCACCAACGGTGCGGGAGGCAGCCTGTTTTCTTGACAGTTCTGTCCTGCGACTGGACGGCGTGTTTGTGTTGGTCACGACGCCACCGCGTGGTGCAACCAAAGCCACAAGCTTGTTCGTATTGAAGGGCGCATCTCGGCTTGAATGCAGTAATGGCCGACTACAGATGCTGCGAGGCTTTGATGTTGGGTCGGGGGACAGCATACTTCGGGATGGCTTCGAGGAGGATGCCTTCGTGGAGGTCATGACTTCGGCTGACGGCGAAAAGCAAACCGAGGCCAGCGAAATCCGGATTGTGGCAAGCACAGTGGAAGGCGAAGCCAATTTTCTTGAAGTTTCGTCAGCGGTGACAATTGATATCGCCTGGAGCAACAGCACTCTGACCGATGCCCTGCGATTTGCTGCCGTGAAAGGGTCTGAATCGGGTGCGGGCGTTGAGCCTGAAATCAAGGCACGACTCAGCGGCAGCCAGTTCGAGTGCAACGAAGCCTTTGCCAGCCTCCGAGACTCGGTTTCCGGGCCACTTCTGCCCGTGCTCGTAATCGTTGCTGAGGCATCTCGGTTTCGGATTCCCAACGGTGGGGCACTGCTCGAGCAATCCGGGGTCAGCGATCCCGAGGCCTACCGCGCGGCGATCGACTGGTTCGACCGTGGGAGCCAGTACCAGGGGAGCCCAATTTTTCGCCGCATCGACGGAGCGGCCGAACGCATTGAGATTGACTATGCGTCCGCCGCACAGGACATGGACTATCGGGCAGCCGGGGGAGAGTAAGGGAAGCAGGAAACTGTTGATGGCCGCACCGTGCGCTGAAAAGGCCTTATTTCAGGGCGGCCGGATTCAGATGATGTTCCTTGACTCCGGTGAAGCCGCACGCTCTCATTACGACTGTCCGGAGGGCAGGATGTTGATTTGAATTGCCCGTCAATAGAAACCGTGGAGGCTTCGCATGATCCGAAGAAATCTGGCTGGAGCGATGAGTGTTGTTGTTGTCGTTGCTGCAGCGGCTTGGGGAACGCAGGCATTTGCAATCAAGCAGTTTGCCGATGAGTTTAAGGCGGTCTACGTGAAGGATGGTTCTCCTCTTGCTGCCGAGGTGGAGAAAGCCAAGTGCAACGTTTGCCACGTAGGCAAGAGCAAGAAAGACCGCAACGCCTATGGCCAAGCTCTGGCTGAATTACTTGACAAGAAGGAAGACAAGGAAAACAAAGAGAAAATTCGTCAGGCCCTTGAGACGGTCGCGTCCATGCCGAGTGCTGGTGCTGGCTCGCCCACGTTCGGTGATTTGATCAAGGAAGGCAAGCTGCCCGGCGGCCCCGTCGAGTGAGTCGACCTCAACTGCTTGCGGCCTCGAGGACAAGTTCCTCGAGGCCGGGGCAGTTCGAAAGAATGATGGCCTGATCGGCTGGAGCGAAAACCCGCACTCTTTTCACGACGTCATCGAATTGATGATGGGCTAAGCTTCGAACAAGAGGCGAGCGGTCGGTCAGAGGAACCCAGTTCCACTCATTTTCACCTTGCCGTGCGACGGGTTCTCGCATTTGAATTCTGAACTCAATTTCTCGTTCAGCGGGAGGCGCGTCGATCAGCAAAAGATCTGGATCGATGGAGTGTCCTGTTCGTACGCTGGCCAAATCGGCGAGGCGACGAGCCATTGCCACAAGTTGGTCGTATTTGCGACCGGCGATGGCGGCATGAATCTGGGCGTGTCGGAGGGGGTCGAACGTGATGACCCGCTTATGGAGTTGTCGGCGTGGCCCAAAAAGTCCAGTGATGAGGGAAGCGGCAGGAGTGTCACGTGCAGCGACGTTGGCCCAACTGATGAATGAGGAGTCATTGAATCGAATGAGTTCGTCAGGCACTACGGCGGGCCGCAGAACCCAGACCGCTCGTTGGAGCATGGCTGTTGCCGACCGCACGGCATGGTGCCAATACACCTCACTAAACATCACAGAGCGTGCTACGACGAGGAGTTCGGCCGCTGTGCGGCCCTTCTCTGTAATCGCCAGTGCCGTGCCGTTCGCATCGAGGCAAAGGCTGGAAAGAAGCCGCTCTTGGTCAAAATGATTGCCGTAGGGAACGCCAGCATGCAGGCTGTCGCGTGCCAAATAGTCCATTTTATCGACGTCAATCGGGCCGGAAAGGAGTGATTGCAGTATCTTGGCCGCCGGATCATCGGCCGAGCCTGTGACGAGAGCGGCGACGCGTGCCGGTTGAAGCTCCCACTGCGTCCGCAGAATCTCACCAATCTCTCCATCGGTAACATAGTCCGGTAGCAGTTTCTCGTGCTTGGGCAACTCGGCAAGTTGCATGTCTTCGATGGGATGGCAAAACGCCCAGTGGCCAACGTCATGCAGCAGTGCTGCCGCAAGAAAGGCCGCGGCATCATCTGGGTTGACAGTCTGACGAAAGCGTGCGTCATGTTGGAGTCGCACGAGAAACTCGAGGGCCAACCGATAGACACCAAGTGAATGCTCAAAACGAGAATGGGAAGCACCGGGATAGACAAGTGCGACCAGCCCCAATTGGCTGATTCCGGAAAGTCTATGGAAGTCCGCTGAATCAACAATCGCTTTCACCCGCGGTGAGAGCGGCACCGTTACCCCGGGAGGAATGCGGATGCCCGTTGCAGCGGTATCGCGTGTGGCAAGTTCGGGCACAGCGGCCGCGAGCATGGTGGTCATATGGCACGGTTTAGAACGAAGGCAGGCCGAGAATCCAGCGGAGAGTGGTGGTGAATAAAACGTAGAGTGCGAAATGAGCAACAGACGTGCCCCAATCAAAGTCGAGGGAAGCAAATGCTGCCAATGCCCCGGCGAAGCCGAAGATGGGACCGACAAAAAGCCATCGCCAGAATTCCTCGTGCATTTGCTCAATGGGAAGAAACGCGTGGATTCCCCACAGCGATGAATAAACAACCGCACAGATTGCACACCTCGTGATGAGGCTCGTGCTTGCGAAGGGCTCAATCTCGCGGTTTCTCAGAATCCAGTACCCGATCCACGCGGTGGGAAACGCGAGGATGACCGCTCCCACTGCGAGCAGGACTGACGGTGTGTTGCCCGGCCCCCATGTCGCTCGGCAGATTGCGGCGGCCAGGAGGCTGCCGGCGATGCCGGCGAACACGGCCATCACATTGACGATTGAGAGTGGTTTCTCATGGAATACGATTGGCGCCGTTGGCATCCGGCCGATCGCACCTTTTGAGGCTGGTGCTTCCGGCTCATGGATCGTGACTGCGGCGGCCGATTTCTTCGGGATGGTGATCGGCTTCTTGCATTTGGGGCACGGGCCGGTGCGGCCGGCGAACTGGTCACTCACCGAGAAGCGAGACTTGCATCCGGAGCAGACGACAGAAATTGCCATGAAGTCGTTCCTTGCCACGCAGGCTACACTATAAAATTCGAGGATCGGCATGATGACGCAACCGCCGCATGAAAAACAGGGGATGGGAACACCACGCCGGGTGAGCGGGCCCATGATTGCGTTTCGCTGTCCAAATGGTCATGTAGGGCAGGTGCCGGCGCACTTGGCCGGCAGGAAGGCGAAGTGCCCGCACTGCAAGACTCCGATGACGATTCCAGTGCCGCCGGGCAGCCACGTGCTGGCCGAACCGACGCCAGCGGAGACACCACCGATTGCAGAAGTGTTGCAGACCCCCTCTCTAGACACGGTGCTGGTCGTGGATGAGCCGGCGGCGGAAGAACTTCCCGTTCTCGAATTGGAACCGACATATGTTCAAGAATCGTCAACGGTTCACGCAGGAGGTCACAGTGCTGAGAGCCTACCCGTAGCAAGCGAGGAAAAGGGGGGGGCATCGCACCCCACAGCAGATCTTGTTCACAGGCTGTGGGCTGAGCGGGAGTTTGGAGGGAAGGTCGAAGTACATCATGTCGACGGCGTTATTGTGCCCGATTGGTATGATGTGGCGTGGTCCCGAGGAACGCACGGCGTTTTCGGGAGTCAAGCTCCGGACGGCACGGTTACCATTACGGCCGTCGCATGGTCGGCCGTGCAGAAGGTGATTGTTCGGCAGGTGCAGACGCTTCCGGCCGACATGTTTCCCACTGGCTAGGCATCGTGGAGATCGCCTTCGGTGATCATCGTGAAGCCTTTCGCGCCAAGCGTCTCGAGCCCCATCTCCGTGTTGTCCACCATGAGGGCGACAGCTGGTCGACCGCGGGGACGAACAAGAATTGGATACGCTTGAATGATGTTGACCTCGGCCTGCAAAAGTGCGGTGCAGACGCGGAGCAGGGGCTGATGGTTGTCGGGGAGTTCGACGCCGATCAGGTCGCTCTCAATCAAGGCCAGCCCGGCTCGCTCAAGGATTTCACGGCCCTGCTCGGGGTGGCTGAGGAGGAAACGCACAAAGGCACACTCTCCAGAATCGTTGATCGAGAGGGCGACAATCCGCACACTCGAACCGTCGAACCGCCGCACCACCTCGAGCAGTTGTCCGACACGGTTTTCAAGAAATACAGTGAACTGCCGGAGAGTGGGCCAATTCCGGCCCCGCGCCGTTGCGAAACCGACACCCGCACCTGATTCTTCGTCACCGATACTCACGCCACCGCCTCCTGGGGCCCGTCGCTACTTGCCTCGTTGCTCGTTTCCTTGCGGAAAGAATAGAGTCTGAGCCTTAAACGGGTCAACGAAGCCCGCCATCGTACCCCCCGGGCAGGAGGTTGGATCGATCCATGGCCGCACCCGTTCACGAGATCGAGATCCGCGTTCGCTACCAGGAAACGGACGGCCAGCGGCGAGTCCACCACGCCAACTACCTCACCTACTTCGAGATGGGCCGCACCGAGATGCTCCGGGCCCACGGCCACACCTATCGGGCCTTCGAAGATGCCGGCCTGTTTATGGTGGTGGCCGACGCCTCCTGCAAATATCACGCCCCCGCCGAATATGACGACCTGCTTGTACTGCGAACGCGGGTGGAGAAGGTGGGAGCCGCGCACATCAAGCATGCCTACGAGGTGATCCGCGGCACCACGATCGTGGCCACCGGCACGACCACGGTGGTCTGCGTCGATGCGGAGGGCAAAGTGCGGCGGCTCCCTGAGTGGATGCTGGGCTGACGACGACTGACGCGGCCAAGTGTCTGACGCCTGGCGGCCGGCTACCGTGGCCGGCTTTGCTCACTCGTGACCGGCGGTCTACTGTTCGCAAGGCGTGTCGCACTCGCAGCGACGTGTTGCCTCCAGGGACGGGCCGCCACTGGTTTCCATTGCCCCTGTCACTTTTCCATCACTGGAGAGACTTCTCATGTCGCTTGCTGCTGAACGTGAATTGGAGCACCTCGGCGAGACCGCTGGCTCCTCAGATCATGACCACGACCTTGTTCACGAACTGAGCCGTCGGCTCGACTCCCTCTGGCGGTATGATCAGTACATTGCCAACGCCGAATGGCGGGATGAACTGCGGCAATTTTGGAAGGACGCCAAGGCCATGGAAGAACAGGCCATCAGCCGCCTCAAGCAGCTGATCACCCAGGAAGTCCGCAACGGTTGCTTTTAGCCACAAGCCGCCGGGGGACGGGTGAGGCATCGCCTTCGGAGGCGAGGATACGCCAACTCGGCTCAACCTCACCCGACCCCCCGGCTCCCCCAGCGCACTGCCACCGTTTGCCAAAAAAAATGGGCGACGAGGGACTCGAACCCCCAACCCCCTCGGTGTAAACGAGGTGCTCTGACCAATTGAGCTAGTCGCCCTATCTGTATCGCAAACGAGCCATCCATGGCCTCGTTTGCTTGTCGGCCCTGGCAAAGCCAAGGTTTGCCAGGGCCTCCAGCGTCGCATCCGGCGACGCTACCGATCCGGTTCGGGCTCCTTATTTCGGGGGTTCAGGTTTTGTTGGCACGACCACACGGACGCCGAGTTCCACCAGTTGTTTTGTGTCGACCGCAGCCGGGGCGCCCGTCATCAGGTCGCTCGCCTTTTGCGTCTTCGGGAAGGCGATCACGTCGCGGATGCTGTCGAGCCCACCAAAGAGCATCACCCAGCGATCGATCCCGAGCGCGATGCCACCATGCGGCGGCGCCCCGCTCTTGAGCGCGTCGAGCAGGAAGCCAAACCGCTCCCGCGCCACATCAGGCGAAATCCCCAGCAGCTTGAAGACCCGCTCCTGTGTCTGGCTGTCGTGAATCCGGATCGTGCCGCCTCCCGCCTCCGAGCCATTGATCACCAGGTCATAGGCGACCGCACGGCAGCCGGCCGGATCGCTCTCGAGCAGGTCGACGTCGGCCGCCCGCGGCGCCGTAAAGGGATGGTGCATCGCCGCCCAATGCCCGGTCTCGGCATCATGGGCAAACATCGGAAAGTCGACCACCCAGGAGAAGTGCATCGCCCGTGGGTCGTAAAGCTCGAGCTCCGCACCGAGCCGCTTGCGGAGCATATGCAACGCCTTGCAGGTGATCTCGAAGGAATCAGCCACGATGAGGGCCAGGTCGCCCGGCTCGACGGCCAGCGTCTCCCGCAGCGAGTTGGCAATGCCGGCGAGGTTTTTGGCAACGGGCCCACTCCACGTGCCGTCGTCTTCCACCTTGAGCCAGACCAAGCCCTTCGCCCCCGCCTCGACGGCCAGCTTCGTGAGCTCGTCGAGATCCTTGCGGGAAAACCGGGCCGCCGCATCGGGCACGCGGATGCCGCGAACCCTCCCGCCCGCCTCCACCGCGCCGCGGAAGACGCGGAAATCACTCTCGCCGGCGACCGCGGTCAGATCGGTGATCTCGAGGCCAAACCGGAGGTCGGGAGCGTCGTGGCCAAACCGCTCCATACATTCGTCCCAGGTGAGCCGCGGGAGCGGGAGCGACACTTCGAGATCGAGAATCTCATGGGCCGTCCGCCGCACGAGCCCCTCGATCACCCCCATCACGTCGTCGGCCTCGACGAACGACATCTCGACGTCGAGCTGGGTGAACTCAGGCTGCCGGTCGGCCCGGAGGTCTTCATCGCGGAAGCACTTCGCAACCTGCACATACCGATCGAAGCCGGCGATCATCAGGAGCTGCTTGTAGAGCTGCGGCGACTGCGGCAGGGCGAAGAACGAGCCATGATCGAGACGGCTCGGCACCAGATAGTCGCGGGCCCCTTCCGGCGTGCTGCGGCCGAGCATCGGCGTCTCCACGTCGATGAAGCCAAGCTCGTCGAAGTGATCCCGCATGATCTTGACGATCCGGCTCCGCAGAAACATGTTTTCCTGCATGGCGGGCCGGCGGAGATCGAGCCAGCGGTGCTCGAGCCGCACCTCTTCGCCTGGCAGCTCGGCCGTGTTGGGATGGAAGACGGGCGTCTCCGCCTCGTTGAGCACCTCGAGGGCGTCGATCGCCACCTCGATGGCCCCCGTGGCCAGTTTGGGGTTGGCGGTGCCCTCCGGCCGCATGCCGACGGTGCCCGTCACCTTGACCACCCATTCGGGCCGCACGGCGCGGGCGGTGGCGGCCACGTCGGCCGAACTGCCTGCTCCAGCCACCACCTGCGTGCGGCCCCAGCGGTCGCGGAGGTCGATGAAGATCACGCCCTTGTGGTCCCGGACGCGATCCACCCAGCCACAGAGCGTAACAGTTTGGCCGAGGTGGTCGGGTCGCAATTCACCGCAGGAGTGGGTTCGGAGCACGGCGGAAACTTTCGCTAGCGCGACGCCGTCTGTGGAACCCGTCGGCCCGAGTCGGCGCCAAACGTGAATTCCAGTTGCGGGTTGGGCTCCTGGCCTTCCGACAGTTCGCGGAACATGAGGCTGGGCTGGATGTCGCGGTTGTTTTGGTACTTGTCGCTGGAGTATTCGGTAATGTCACCGGCGATCTGATGGAAAAAGATCTGGCAGATCGACGCGCCGGGATAAATTTTCACTGGTTGTACCGCGAACATCTCAAGCGTCCAGTAGCCACAAAAGCCGACGTCACCGAAACCGGCCGTGACATGGACAAACAGGCCGAGCCGTCCGATCGAACTGCGGCCCTCGATCATGGGCACCAGATTGTGCGTCTCAGTTCGCTCGATCGTCCGGCCCAAGTAAAGCTGATTGGGAGTGAGCACCAGGCCCTCTTCGGGGATCGTGACGCGGGTCACGCGATTGCTCTTCCGCATGTCGAGCACCACCTCCTCGTAGACGAGCAGTTCGTCGTGGAGGGAGAGGTTGTAGCTGTTGGGGTTGAGGTTTTTGTCGTCGAAGGGGTCGATGATGATGTTGCGGCCAAGATGGTTTTTGATCTCGTTCCCTGAGAGAATCATCAGCGGGCTCCTTCGGCAATCGTGGCGGGGCGGGCCTGGGAGA